>CAZUAM010000043.1:0-19299 GCA_964618095.1 uncultured Planctomycetaceae bacterium
ACCGAGCCTAGAAAACAAGGCATTTGCGAAGACAACTGTGGAAGTTGGGTTAGCCCCGGTTACTGCTCGCAGCCAGTCCCCTTTTTCCACTCCCCGCTTACGGTCTGAATCACCTCATTGTGGCGACTGGCCGGGGCCATATCCCCTGCCGAGAGCCACAGTCGCCGGCTCCGCAGGCTGATTTCCCGCCTCATCATGGGCCGGGTGCATCATCTTGGATCGCCTTCGGTGGCGAGTCGGGCCAGTCCGGCCGACACGTCAGGAGCAGGATGTTGAGCCGTTGTTGCCAGGAAGGCAAGTGGGGCGGACAAATCCCATATGACCTTAGGGTAATATAGCCTTAAAGTTATACAATCCATTCATCCGATGAAGGTGTGGACACACCGCAAATGACCAATCAGCACTGGGAGGCAAAAGGTGGTGGTGCCCAACGGCGTAACTGACCGGCGTCTTGCGAGGGCCCCGGCTCTCCCTGATTTTGGCTATTTTGGGAGACTGTAGCAAAGCAGACGGGCTCTAAGCCAGGAGGGGCAGAATTTCTGCCTAGATCCCCAACGTTCTCAAGTGGCATGCAGACAACCCTTCCGACTCATCTGCCCCGCATTCCCAAGAACCGTGAGTTTACCGCCATCCCAGCCGTGATTTCGCGGATGCAACCCGGTATCGGTGCTACAGTTTTTCCATTACCGAAGAAGGAGTGTACAGTATGACCAATCTCATGCTGGTAGCGTTCGTGCAGGTCTCAGTCCTGGCGGCGCAGGAGCAGGATTTCAACCAGGCCTACCGCCAAAGCCTGACAACGGGGCGTCCGCTGGTCGTATTGCTCGGCGCAGGCTGGTGTCCGGCCTGCCAAAGGATGAAGGACTCAATTCTCCCCCGGGTAGCCAAAGCCGGCGGGTTGAACAACGTCGTGTTTACTTACGTCGGCCTGGACCGTCAGCGGCAACTAGCCTCGCGGCTGAGCCGCGGAACGTCCATCCCGCAATTGATCCGGTTCGACCGGACGCCGGCCGGGTGGAAGAGCAAGCGCTTGGTTGGGGCGAGGAGCCCTCGGCAGGTGCACGACTTCATCAACGCCGGACTCAGCGACAAAGGCAAGGCAAACAAGGTCTCGGCTACGGATCGGCCGAGCAATGACTTCCCCAAGTTAATTCCCGCGGGCCCCCCTCGCTCGACCGCGGCGACCCCAACCCCCAAAACCGATTCTTTGGCCGATTCCCCGAAGAGTCACGTGGGGGGGGTTAGCCGGCCCCATGTTAAAAGAGCGGGCGGTTCCGTTTATTGGCCGGCGTTTTTCAAAAAGGTTTTTCGGCCAAGCAGAAATCGGTATCACGGCACAGGGCATGAACAAAACCCGTTAAGCCAAGCAAGAGAAGACAAGGAAGCTGGTCAATTCCCGAGGCAAAGGGAAACGAATGCAGGTGGTTCTGAATCGGGAGGGTGTGGCGCGGATATTGCAGATTCGCTTTCTACTCTTGTTTCGGGTGGGTAGTTGCACGGCGCAACGCTTTTGGAGGCAATCTTTTGAGGAGGTCAAGTTGATGTCCAACCTGTGTGAACTCTCGGACAGGAATTTCAAGGCGGAAGTTCTCAAATCCCGCTTGCCCACGCTGGTCGATTTCTGGGCCCCTTGGTGCGGCCCCTGTCGAGCGGTTGGCCCAATTGTTGAGCAACTGGCGGCCGAGCGCGCCAGCTCGGTGAAGGTGGCCAAACTCAACGTCGATGAAGGCCCCCGTCTCGCCGCCGCCTACGGAATCGACAGCATTCCCACCCTGATGATCTTCAAGGACGGGAAAGTCGTGGATCGGTTCGTGGGGGTCCAGCCGAAGGCGGTACTGCAACGTGCTCTGGACCGGGCCGCGGCTTGATCATTGCCGGCCCGCCGGCGAGATATCGGTGACTCGGTGGTTGCGCATTGAGAACAACGTTCAACGCAACAGATCTCTCAGCAGATGGCGGCGACAAGGGCCGGTCTTGAAACCGTCGGGGAATCTAATGACGCAGCTTGAAGCAGGATCCTGCTCTTGCCGAGCAGCCGTACCAACCATGGCGAAAAAGGAACCACTTCCAGAGAGGGTGAGAACGAGTGTCTGGATCGAGCCAGCACGGTTGCTCGGCGTCATGGCCCACCCGGTGCGACTGGCGATTCTGGAAATCCTCTGCGAGGAGCCTCGTTGCGTGAAGCACATCAACGCGCTGGTGCCATTGGCCCAGTCGCATCTTTCCCGACACCTGTCTGCTTTGCGTAAAGCCAATTTGGTGGCCAGCCTTACTTGCGGCGCGTTGCGGTACTATTACGTGCTTCGGCCGACTTTGGTAAAGGAGTTGATCTGGCTCTTGCGCCAGGAACACGCGCTTCAAGGGCGCGATTGCGGTTCGATCATGCCGCCGCCACAAGGCAGGCGGACGGCATGAGCGAAAGAGGCCTGAGCGTGATCGCGACGGGGTTTCCGCGAGTCCCAGGCAATCCGGACACGCTTCCGCCGGCCCTGCGATCATTCTGCAATTTGAACAGGTCGGACGTCTCTATTCCGTGAAAGGAGTCGAACAACATGCAGGGGTTTTGCTCGTGCCGCGGGTTACCGATGGCCTTTCTGGTTGGCTTGCTAATCATGGTAACGCCCTTCTGGGCGCAGGCCGACGACGTTCAAGGCGGCCTGGAAGGACTCTTCGCCCGGCAACCCGAGGAAGCCGTGGTTTCCGTCACGGCGGAGTTTACTGCGTCGACGGCCCAGCGAGCGGGACAGCTTACGATTACGGCCAGAATCAAGCCCAGGTGGCATATCTACTCGATCACCCAACCGCCAGGCGGCCCGTTGCCAACGGAGATCAAGCTCTGCTGTTCCGAAGGATTCCGTCTGCTTGGGGACTTTCGCGCCAGTCCGCCTCCTGAAAGGAAATCCGAACCGGCGTTTGACAACCTGGTGGTACAAACCCATCATGACCGAGTCACGTGGTGTGCGCCCATCCAGATTGGGTCCCACGTGAACCCGGCAACGCTGGCAATCGAAGGGGCCATCCGCGTTCAACCGTGCAGTCCAAACAACTGTCTGCTGCCGCAAGAAGTGTCGTTCACCGCAGTGCTTGGGCGGAACGGGCCTTCGTTGGCTGAAGCGCCGATCGTCCCGGCGTCGGGAGAGTCTGATGCACAGCAAGCTGCGGGCCGCCAAGCCCAAAGCAGTAACAGGACGGCCATCAAGCCGAGGACCCTGGAGATCGTCGCCGACAGCGAGCTGAAGCAGACTTCGCTAGGGCTGGTTATGGGCCTCGGTTTCCTGGGAGGCCTGATTCTCAACCTCATGCCCTGCGTCTTGCCGGTGATCGGGCTGAAGATCCTCTCGTTCGTCGAGCAGACCGGCCAGAGTCGGCGCCAGGCCCTGGTGCTCAACATTTGGTACTCGCTGGGCCTGCTCTCGGTATTCGTGGTGTTGGCCAGCTTGGCCGTTTTTATAAGTCTCGGCTGGGGGCAACTGTTCAGTTTCACGGCGTTCAACGTGGCCCTGGCAGCGGTGGTTTTCACCATGGGCTTGAGTTGTCTGGGCGTATGGGAGATTCCCATTCCCGGCCTGCTTGGCACCGGTAAAGCGAACGATCTGTCTCAGCGGGAGGGCGCCGTGGGGGCGTTTTGCAAGGGCGTGCTCACAACCATCCTGGCGACACCATGCAGTGGTCCTTTCCTTGCTTCCGCCCTGGCTTGGGCAGTCGGCCAGCCGCCGCTGAAGACCTACGCCGTATTCTTCTCCGTCGGAATCGGCATGGCCAGTCCCTATTTGCTGATTGGCGTGTTCCCCGGCCTGATTCGTTTCTTGCCCAAGCCGGGCCCCTGGATGGATACTTTCAAGCAGGTGATGGGCTTTGTGTTGTTGGGTACCGTTGCTTATCTTTTGACGTTGGTCCCTTGGGTTTCCATGGTTCCAACCGTTGCGTTCCTATTCGGCCTCTGGGCAGCCTGCTGGTGGATCGGCCGTACGCCGCTCACGTCGGACATTAACCAAAAGGCTCGGGCGTGGCTCTCAGCAGCCGCGTTTGCCGGCGTGGTCTGGTTCGTCACGTTCGGCTGGCTGGCCGGAGTGATGGCTGACCGCTTCGAGCGCACGCTGGAAACGGCCCGCGGTAATTCCGAGAGCCGCTCTGCCGACCAGGGGGAGGATCAATTGCAGTGGCCTCCGTTTTCTCGCGAGACCTTCGATCAATTGATCGCCGCCGAGAACACGGTAATGCTCGATTTCACCGCCGACTGGTGCATGACCTGCAAAACTCTGGAGAAGCTCGTATTGAACACACCTCGCACGTGCAGAGCAGTGCGTCGAAACGGCGTGGTGACCTTGCGGGCAGACTGGACGCACGCGTCGCCGGAAGTAACTGAGATGTTGGATCTGTTGGGCAGCAAGCAGGTGCCGGTGATAGCCATCTTTCCCGCCGGAAGTGCAAACCACCCGATCATCCTTCGCGGCGGCTACACCCAGGAAATGCTGCTGAGTGCCCTGGACAAAGCCGGCCCGTCGAAGATCCGGCATTTCACCGCGGCCGGAGCTGGGTCGAGCTGGAAATGATCCCCGGATCGTCCCGGCCGGGCTTGATCGGAGAAGGGGTCAGTCCTTAGATTTTAGTGTTGAGGGTTTCGGCGGACTTGGCAGACCGTGGCCACCAGGAGGATCGCGGCCGTCTCTACCCGCAAGATGCGGGGCCCCAGGTCGATCATCTGCCAGCCGGCGGCAACGGCCAGCGAGACCTCTGCGTCGCTGAAACCACCCTCGGGACCGACGGCCAGGAAGACCGGGCTGAGCAAATCGGCGGCAGATAGCGGGCCTGCGACCGTCTGGCGGCCGTGCGGTTGGGCCAACAGCCGGCAGGGACTTTCCGCCGTATCGGCCACGTAGTCCGCCCACGCCCGCGGCTCGGCGATCTCCATCAGCCGGTTCCGGCCGCACTGCTTCGAGGACTCGATCACCGTCCGCCGCAGCCGCTTAAGCGCCTGCTCGACCGGCTGGGCCACCGATCGGGCAGTCCACAGCGGCACGATCCACCCCACGCCCAGCTCCACCGCCTTTTCCACCAGCCACCGCTGCCGGTCCCCTTTCGGCAGGGCCACGCCCAGGGTCAACTCCTCCGGCAACTCGCGGTCCACCTCTTGGCGGGAGAGCACCGCCAGTTGGACTTCGCTTCGGTCGATCCGCTCGACCCGGGCGATAAACTCCACCCCGCTGCCGTCGAACAGCACCACCCGGGTGCCCGGCTTGGCCCGAATTACGTGGACCAGGTGATGTGCCTCGGCCCCAACCAGCAGGGCCCGGTCTTCCGAAATCGGGGTCTCGCTGAAATAGCGATCGGCCACGGGTGCACCGGTTCAATCGGTTACTCTGCGTCAAGATTCTCGCTGAATTGTACCGAAAACAACAAAGACACGGGAAGGAGCCTTCTCGTCGAGACCGACCGCTTTCTACCCGATGCCCCTCGTTCCCACGCCCTGCCTGGGGACGTGCTGCCTGCGCGGGCAAGCCGGATTTCGCGTTCCCACGCGGAGCGCGAGAACGAGCCAAGGAGTTGCCGTCGATGTACCAATCGCACTGGGGGCTACAAGAATCGCCGTTTCGGAGCTGCCTCGATCCGCGGTTCTTCTACCACAGCCCCACCCACGAGGAAGCCCTGGCACGACTGCACTTCCTGGTCGAGCAGCGGCGTCGGGTGGGGTTGTTGATGGGTGTGGCCGGCAGCGGAAAGTCGCTCCTGCTCGAGGTCTTTGCCGAGCAACTCCGTCAGAGCGGCCGCCCCGTGGCCCAGGCCAACCTGCTGGGCGTCGAGCCGGCCGAGATGCTCTGGCTGCTGGCTGCGGGCTTGGAATTGAACCTCGATCCGACCCAACCCGTCGCCCGACTTTGGCGGTCGGTCACCGATCGCCTGGCCGAATACCGCTATCAGCAGCTCGATACGGTCGTCCTCCTGGACGACGTGGACCGGGCAGCCAGTCCGATCTTGGACCTGGTGACCCGGCTGGCACAACACGATCCCTCCCCCGCCTCGCGGCTGACGATCGTCCTGGCGGGCCAGCGGACGCGGATGAACCGCATCGGCGACTGCCTGCTGAACCTTGCCGAGCTGCGGATCGACGTGGAACCTTGGGAACAGTCCGACACCGAAGCCTTCCTCAGCTCGTCGCTGGCCCAGGCCGGCCGCCAGTCCTCGGTATTCGCCGATCCGGCCGTGACCCGGCTGCACGAACTCTCCCGAGGCATCCCCCGGCGGATCAACCAACTGGCCGATCTCGCCCTGGTGGCGGCCGCCGGCGAAGAACTCCAGCAGATCGACGCCGAAGTCGTCGAGTCAGTCTATCACGAGCTCAGTGTCATTGAAGCGTAGCAGAGCAACGGCGAAGAGAGAAGAGAGAAGAGAGAAGAGCGAGGAGTGAGCCGTGGCGGGGATTCGCAGTTTTCGCGAGCTTCGCGTCTATCAGGCAGCCCGTGCTGCTGCGAAACGGATCTTTGAGATCAGCCCGCGTCTTCCCTCGGACGAGAAGTATTCTCTGACCAGTCAGATCCGCCGGGCGTCGCGGTCGGTCGGCGCAAACACCGCCGAGGCCTGGCGGAAACGGCGTTATCCGGCATCTTTCATCAGCAAGCTGTCTGACGCCGACGCCGAAGCTGCGCAGCTCCGTGCGTGGCTCGACGCGGCCTTCGACTGCCGCTACATCGACCAGGCCACGTTCAAGGATCTTGACGCCTGCTACGACCGCATTGGCGCGCAACTCCGGCTGATGATCGAGAATCCCGAGAAATGGTGTTCGAGGCAGGGCAAACGGAGCTGACTGGCGCGGGCGATCAACAAGGAGAGAGGGAAGGGGAGGGACCAAGCAGGAGCAGATTCCGGCGGTCTCGTGATCTCTCACACTTCAGCCGGGAGGTCTGGCAACTCGGCCGCCCGCGACACCGTCGTCGCTGCCCCTCGGGCCCCGGGCCGCAAGCGGCCCCGGTATTGCGGCTCAGAAAGCCAATCTCAGGAGGCCGACCAACGGGAGCCCGGTTCTTCGGGGCCAATCGCCAACACCACCTGACATTGTCAATCTGACGATCAATAAACTCGACGTGCCCAGTGCCACAGGCCCCCGTGCCGATCGACAACCCACGTCCCACCGAAAGCGCGAACAAGCGAGTTTCACTCTTCACTCCTCACTCTTCACTCCTCACTCTTCACTCTTCGCCCCCACTTGCACTCGTCGCTCGCCGTCGATAAGCTCACGGCATGGCCGCGCCGCGCAAAATGATCATCCTGACCGACGGACACTACAGCCCACACGCCGCCAAGACGGCCATCTGCGTGGTGCGCTACAAGCCCCACGAAGTGCTCGCCGTGCTCGACCGCGACCTGGCCGGCAAAACCTGCTCCGAGGTGATGGGCACCGGCGGCGAGATCCCCTTCGTCAGTTCCCTGGCCGAGGCACCCCAGGCCAACACGCTCCTGATCGGGATCGCCCCGCCGGGCGGCAAAATCCCCGCGCCGTGGCGGCCCATTGTCCTGGAGGCCATCGCCCGGAAGCTCACGGTCGTCTCCGGACTGCACGATTTCCTCCGCGACGACACGGAGTTCTCCCAAGCGGCGGCCGAAAACGGGGTGCGACTGATCGATCTCCGCGATAACGACGAACACGACGTGGCCAGCGGCCGGCCCTTCCGCGATGGCTGCCTGCGAATCCACACCGTGGCCAACGACTGTAGCTGCGGCAAAATGGTCGCCTCCGTCGAGTTGGCCCTGGGGCTGAAACGCGCCGGCCTCGACGCCGCCTTCGTGGCCACCGGACAGACCGGCATCATGGTCGCCGGCGGCGGCTGTCCCGTCGATCGCGTGATCTCCGATTTCCTCAGCGGGGCAGCCGAGAAACTCGTCCTCGACAATCAGCATCACGAAGTCATCGTCGTCGAAGGCCAGGGCAGCCTCTACCATCCCCGCTACTCCGGCGTAACCTTCGGGCTGTTGCACGGCCTCAAGCCGGACGGGCTGATCTTCTGCTACGAAATGGGCCGCAAAACCATCGACGACCTGAAACACGTCGTCCTACCGCCGCATGCCAAGGCCATCGAGTTCTACGAGACCTGCGCCAACGTGATGCACGCCTGCCGGGTGATCGGCGTGGCCGTCAACGGGCAGCATTTTGCCGAGGATGACGTGGCCGCCGAGTGTGAAAGGGTAGGCAAGGGGTTGGGCCTGCCGACCTGCGACGTCATCCGCCAGGGTCCGGAGAAACTCGTTCGTGCCGTAATCCAATTGAAACGGCAGTTGAACCAATGAAGCTCACACTCCACCGATTCGACCTGCCGACCCGGCACCCGTTCACGATCTCTCGCGGCACCACCACGGTGCAGCCGACGGTGATCGTGGAGTTGGAGCAGGACGGCGCGTGCGGCTACGGCGAAGCGCCCGAATGCCCCTACTACGGCGCCACCATCGACAACGTGACGGCGGCACTGGAGCGGGTGCGCCCGCAGGTTGAGGCCGCCGGGCTGGACGACCCGGGCGACTTTTGGCAACTGATCGCCCCGGCGCTGCGCGGGGATGGACCCCGCGGCTCACCCACCCCGGCCACGTTCCCGCAGTGTGCCTTGGACGTCGCCGCACATGATCTCTGGGGAAAGCTCCGCGGCGCGCCCGTCTGGAAGCTCTGGGGACTAAGCCAGGAGAACCTCCCGCCGAGCGATTACACGATCGGCATCGACTCGATCGACGTGATGATCGAGAAGCTCAAGGAGTTCTCCGGCTGGCCGATTTACAAGATCAAGCTGGGCACGCCGCAGGACCTTCAGATCGTCCGCAGCCTCCGCGAGCAGACCGACGCGGTGTTTCGCGTGGATGCCAATTGCGCGTGGACTGCCCAGGAGACGATCCGTAATGCGGCGGCCTTGAAGGATCTGGGCGTCGAGTTCATCGAGCAGCCGCTGCCGCCGGAGGATTGGGCAGGGATGAAGGCGGTCTTTCGCGAGTCGGTCCTGCCGGTGGTGGCCGACGAAAGCTGCCAGGTCGAAGCCGACGTCGATCGCTGCGCAGACCACTTCCACGGGATCAACATCAAGCTGGTCAAGTGCGGCGGGCTGACCCCGGCGAGGCGGATGATCGCTCGGGCCCGGCAACTGGGCATGAACGTCATGGTCGGCTGCTTCACCGAATCGACCGTGGGCATCTCCGCCATCGCCCAGTTGGTGCCGCTGCTGGACTACGTCGACATGGACGGGGCGCTGCTCTTGGCCCGGGACATCGCCAGCGGCGTGACCCTGGATCGCGGCCGCCTCAACTATCCGCAGGAAAACGGGTGTGGAGTACGGCTGCTGGCAAGCGGATCGGCTTGACCCCATGCAGCGGCGATATCCGATTCATAAAGCTGCGACCGGTGGTCGCGCCAAATCACCGCAAACCGCCTGCCCATCTTCCCAAACGTGACGATCAATCGCGGCCCTGCGGCGTCATCCGGGAGGCTCCTACGGCGTCACGTCTTCGTCGATCCCGCCTTCAATGTATTTGCCGCCGATGTAGACCCGGCCCCCCCGGTCGACCCGGGCGGGGGCAGTGTTGGCAAACAGTTGGCTGTTGCGCACCGACGTCTCGCTGTAGGGAAGCGTGAGCAGTTGGGCCCGGCCGTTGTTGCCCACTACGCAGATGTCGAGCTCCACCTTCGACGCCCCCCCCACGGTGATCCCGCTGCGGCCGTTGCCGCGAGAGGTCACGCCCTTGATGTAGACCTCGCGCGCGCTATTGTGGGCGTTGATCCCGTCGATCCGGAAGCCCTGCACGGTCAGGTTGACGATCGCCACGCCCCGCACGTGAAACAGCGTGATGCCGGTCTGCCGCTGGGCGTAGGTCAAGTTGTAGTCTCTCGGTAGCTTCTCCGGCTCCACGCAAAAGAAGATCTGCCCCCCGTGCAGGCACCACTCGAGCGGCTCCAGCTTCGACGGCGCCTCCGCCGCCCAGCCAACCGCGACGCGGACCGCCGGACGGTCCTCGAAAAACAACTGCTGATGGCCCGCCCGCCGCGGACGAAAACGGAACACCGCCCCGCGGTAATGCTCCCAGGCGTCCGGCGGCACCGCGGCCGAACCCTCCAGAATCGCCCCGTTGCCCTCGATCACCAGCGGCCGATCCAGGTAACCGCTGTGCCGGCTGCCCACCAGGCTCACGCTCTCCCGGTAGGGCTCGTTGGTCTTGGCCAGCACAATCCGGTCGCCGCTGCGGGCCAGCCGCAGGGCCTTGGCGATGGTCCGCACCGGCCCGCTGCGGTCGGGCATGTTCCGCACATAGTGGCCGGTGAAACCGTCGTCCCCTGAGAGGTTGTCTACGTGAATGTCCCGCCCGGCCGCCGGACCGCTCAGCAGCAGCAACACCACCAAGAAACAGGCAAAAACTCGCACCGGCAAGGCTCCCCAAGGGATTCCAGCAAACAGCCTATAAGTGTAGCATAAACTCGTGCCGGGTGCCCAATACCCTCCACCCCCGGCGGCCGACTCGGCTCCGCCGGCCCAAGTCACCCCGGACAGGAAAGGACCAGCCATGCAAGTGGAAATCAACCACCAGACACTCGAACTCCACCAGGGCGATATCACGCTCCAAGAGGTCGACGCGATCGTCAACGCGGCCAACAGCCACTTGGCGGGCGGAGGCGGGGTCGACGGCGCCATCCACCGCCGCGGTGGCCCCGGCATCATGGCCGAAACCGACGCCAAGTTTCCCGACGGCTGCCCCACCGGATCGGCCGTCATCTCCGGCGCCGGCGATCTCCCCGCCAAATACGTGATCCACGCCGTGGGCCCCGTCTGGAGCGGCGGACACCGCGGCGAGGCAGACCTGTTGGCCGGGGCCTACCGCCGCTGCCTCGAACTGGCCGTCGAGCACAACTGCCGCAGCATCGCCTTTCCCGCGCTGAGCACCGGCGCCTACGGCTACCCCATCGACCAGGCCGCCCGCGTGGCCCTCTCCACGGCCGTCGACTTCCTCAAACAACACGGCCGCCCCGAGTTGGTCCGCTTCGTGCTGTTCGACGCCGGCGCCTACGGCGCCTTCGCCGCAGCGCTGGAGGAGCTGATCTGAAGCGTACTTTGCCGGCGCCGCTGTTTAGCGGTCGGGCTTGCCCGACGTTGCGCCTGGAGCGCGATTCCGCTCTCCACGGCAGCGCGTTGCAAGCCCCCCGCTAAACCTCGTACGGCACGACAAACGACCAGTGTTGCGGCGGCCTCCCTTCCCGGATCGGGTTCTGCGCGACGTAGCGAATCGCCCTTCGCACTTCGTTCTCGTCGTTCAAGTACACCCGCCAACAACGACGCGCCCACGGCGAAGGACACGAACCGTCCGGCTTCTGGTAGTCGGCCAGTGGATGCAGTCCGTCGCTGGCAAGCTCTTGCGATGCCCGGCCTTTGAAGTGGCCAACAATCATTTCCACCTTGCGTGAATGCCGAGCGATGACCATGTGGACGTGCTCGGGCAGGATCGAGCAGGCGTGCAATACGTAGCCCGATTCATCCATCGCCCGACGAAAACCGTGCGCCACCGAAAGAGCTTGTCTTCCCGTGAACTGCACGGGCGGGTACTGCAACGCCTGTTTCGCCGCACGGCGACGATTGTGCTGATGTGGCTGTGCTGCAAGCGATCGCCGCGTGGAGACCTTCGTGGCTTTCCCAAACCGCAGGAGTTCCCACGAGCGAACGAAATCGGACCACGAGCCCCGCGGATCGTTCGGCAACCAGAAACCGTACGCGGTGAAGATGGCGTGATAGGCACGAATCATGCCAATCCTCCCCCCTCCCGATTCCCCGTTTAGCGGTCGGGCTTGCCCGACGTTGCGATTGCGCGACGAACCGGCGCACCAAAAGCGCGGGGCAAGCCCCGCCGCTAAACGTGAAACGCAAAAAAACACCCCTCACTTCACCACGAAATTCACCATCCGGCCCGGCACCACGATTACTTTCACTTCTTGTTTGAGTTTCAAGTGCTGGGCTATTCTCTGGTCCAAGCGCGCGGTCTTCTCCAGCGTGTCGCGGTCGGCCTCGGCGGGGACTCGAATCCGGCTGCGAAGCTTCCCGTTGACCTGCACCGGCACCTCGATCGTCTCCTCCTTGATCAACGACTCGTCGAACTCCGGCCACGGCTCGTAGGCCAGCGTCCGCCCGTGCCCCAGCACTTCCCAAAGCTCTTCGCTGATATGCGGCGCAAACGGCGAGAGCAGCAGCACGAGCCTCTCCATCGCCCCTTGGGGCCGCCGCTCCTCCTTCAGAAAGAAGTTCGTAAACTCCATCATCCGCGCGATCGCCGTGTTGAAGGCCATCTGCTCGATGTCCTCGGTCACCGCCTTGATTGTCCTGTGCAACACGCGGTCCTGCTCGGCCGTCGGCTCGACCTTCTGCACCGCCGCACCCAGCCGGACCGTCTCCGCCCGTTGGTCCACGATCATCCGCCACACGCGGCCCAGAAACCCCCGCACGCCGCTCACCCCGTCCATGCTCCAGGGCTTCACCGCCTCCAGCGGCCCCATGAACATCTCGTACAGCCGCAGCGAATCGGCGCCGTATTCGGCCACCACCTCGTCGGGATTGACCACGTTGCCGCGGCTCTTGGACATCTTGTACGCCCGGCTGTCGATCTTGACGTTCGGATCGGCCTTCAAGACGAACAGGTCAGCTTGCTTCTCGACCTCCTTCGGCTCGACCTTGACCGCCGTCACCGGCTCGCCCGACTCCTTCAGCACGGTCCGACCCTCCGCGTCGCTGCCCAAGCTCGACGCGCTGGCCCAATCGCCCGCCGCACTGCGATACCCGGTGAACTCCAGCTCGCCCAGAATCATCCCCTGGTTGATCAGCCTCTGAAACGGCTCGCCCGTGCTCACGTAGCCGCGGTCGTAGAGCACCTTGTGCCAGAACCGGGCGTACAGCAGGTGCAGCACGGCGTGCTCCGCCCCGCCCACGTACAGATCGACCGGCATCCAGGCCCTTTCCACTTCCGGGTCGACCAGGGCCCGGTCGTTCTTCGGATCGAGAAAGCGGAGATAGTACCAGCACGAGCCGGCCCACTGCGGCATCGTGTTCGTCTCGCGCTTGTACCGCCGGCCGTCCACGGTCACGTAGAGCCAGTCCTCCGGTGCCTCCTCCAGCGGCGGCTCCGGCCGCGCGTGCTCGGCGTCGAAGGCCATCTTCTCGGGCAGATCGACGGGCAGCTCCTCGGCTGGCACCGTACGCACCTGGCCGGTTGGCTCACCGCTTTCATCCAGCTCGTGCAGGATCGGGAACGGCTCGCCCCAAAAGTGCTGGCGACTGAAAAGCCAATCCCGCAACTTGTAGTTCACCGCCGATCGGCCCAGACCAGCCGACGACAAATCGTCCGTGATCTTCCGCTTGAACTCCGGTGTGCTCAGCCCCGTGTATGATCCCGAGTTGATTGCCCTGCCGTCTCCTGTGAACGCTGGCGAGAACTTCTCGACGTTCAGCGAGTAGACCTTCCGAAATTGAGACATGTCGTGTTCGGGCGGGGGGATTCCCTGGGGAACATTGTCTTGTAGCCATTGGTCATCCGGTTGCACCACCGCGACGATGGGCAGATCAAACTCCTGGGCGAACTCGAAGTCCCGCGTATCGTGGGCCGGCACGGCCATGATCGCCCCCGTGCCGTAACTCACCAGCACGTAGTCCGCCACCCAGATCGGGATCGGCTCGTCATTGACCGGATTGATCGCGTACGAGCCCGTAAACACGCCCGTCTTCTCCTTGGACAGATCGGTCCGGTCCAGGTCGCTCTTCTGCGCCGCCTCTTTGCAGTAGCCCTTGACCGCGGCCGCCTGGTCCGGCCGGGTCAGCCGCTCGACGAACGGGTGTTCCGGGGCCAGCACCATGTAGGTCGCACCGAACAGCGTATCGGGCCGCGTCGTGTACACCCGCAGCACCTCGTGGCCCGGGGTCTTCGGCAGCCCCGCCCCGGCCCGATCGGCCCTCCAGGCTTCGTACGCGAGCTGCGAGTCAAGCGTCCAGACCGTCCCGACCTCGAAATCGAAGTCTGCCCATGGGCCGATGAAGAAATCGACATCGGCCCCCGTGCTCCGCCCGATCCAGTTGCGTTGCAGGGTCTTGATGCTCTCGGGCCAGTCCAGTCCGTCGAGGTCCTTCTCCAGCCGGTCGGCGTAGGCCGTAATCCGCAGCATCCACTGCCGCAGGGGAATCCGCACGACCGGGTGCCGGCCGCGTTCGCTCACCCCGCCCACGACCTCCTCGTTGGCCAACACGGTGCCCAGGGCCGGGCACCAGTTGACCGGGGCCTCGAGCTGATAGGCCAGCCGGTGCTCGTCCCGGTAGCGGCCAACCGCCCCGTCGCCTTCGGCCGCCACCTCCTCGGGAATAGGCATCTCGGCGATCGGCCGGCCCTTCTGCTGCGACTCGTCGAACCAGGTCTCGAACAGCACCAGGAAGATGAACTGCGTCCAGCGGAAGTAGTCCAGGTCCGTGGTCGCCAGCTCCCGGTCCCAGTCATAGCTGAAGCCGATCATCTTCATCTGGCGGCGGAAGTTGGCCACGTTCCTCTCCGTGGTGATCCGTGGATGCGTGCCGGTCTTTTTGGCATGTTGCTCGGCCGGCAGGCCGAACGCGTCCCAGCCCATCGGATGCAGCACGCTGGTGCCCCGCATCCGCTCGTAACGGCAGACGATATCCGTGGCCGTGTATCCCTCCGGGTGACCCACGTGCAGCCCGTCTCCACTGGGATACGGAAACATGTCTAACACGTATAGCTTGCGGCCCTTGGGAAGTCTGGGAGAAGCGAACGTGCGGTTCTCTTCCCAGTACTTCTGCCACTTAGGTTCGAGGGTTGCCGGGTTATAACGGGGCATCGCACTATCCAAACGCCAAAGGTGAGCTGGGCCGAACGCTTGACAAGAGCCTGATTCTACAGCTTCACGGCCCCCGGGGCAAAGCCACTGAATCGCTTCGCACGCCGCCGCTCCGACGCAGCAACAACGGCAAACTCCCCACAATTGACCTTGAACCGCCCGCGAGTTTTCGCTACAAGCCCGCGGTCTACCTTTCTGTGTCCCTGCGACCATCTCCACGTCAACCCGCTTTCGAACGGGAGGCATCCCCATGCGCCCGCTACTCGCCGCCCTGTTGTGGTCCTGCGCCCTGACAACACCCCTCGCCGGTGGGGACCAACTCTTCCCCTACAAGGCATTCATCACCACCGACGACGTCTATGTCCGCAGTGGGCCCGGACAAAGCTACTATCCCACCGACAAGCTCAAGGCCGGCCAGCAGGTCGAGGTCTATCGACGTGACCCCGGAGGCTGGTACGCGATACGACCCCCGGAGGGTAGCTTCTCCTGGGTCTCCGGCCGGTTCCTCCAGCCGGGCGTGGAGGACTTGGCCGTGGTCGCTGCCGATCGCGTGGCCGCCCGGGTTGGAAGCCGCTTCAGCGAGATCCGCGACGTGATCCAGGTCCGCCTCCACAAGGCGGAAGTGGTCGAGGTCTTGGAAAAGAAACGCACGCGAACCGGCTCGGACGGCAGGATCTGGTACAAGATCGCCCCGCCTTCCGGAGAGTTCCGCTGGGTCTTCGGCAAGTACGTCGATCCCGATTATCCCCGCGATGGTCTGCGGAAACCCCCTCCCGCCACCGTCAAGGTGAATCAGGCCGACCCGCAGCGGGCAGAGACTTCGACCCCCGCGACGACCACCACCACGCCACGGCAGGTGGCCCAAGAGCCGTCGGCCGCCACCTTCCGGGGGCCGACCCATGCGGAGCAGCCGCGCTACCAGCCGGTCACCCCGCGAGAGAGCTCCCCGGAGCAGTTCCAGGCGCAACTCCAGGAGATCGACATGGAGCTGTCGATCATGGTGATCGAAGAGCCGACCGTCTGGGCCTTCGACCAGATGCAGCACCGGGCCCATTCGCTGTTGTCCCAGGCCAATACCGCCCTGGAACGGGGGCGCGCCCGGGTACTGGTCAACAAAATGTCCCGATTCGAAGACATCAAACGCCGCTACGACGCGATCAACGCCATGCGCGACCAGACCGAGCGCTCCAACCGCCGGTTGGCCGGCCTCCGCCCCAGGGATCGACGTGCGGATCGGGAAGACGAGCCCGAGGGGCGCTTCGACGGCTCCGGTGAGCTGATCCGGGTGGTCTCGCCGAAGCTCGGCGCCCCGCGCTACGCCCTGGTCGACGAGTTGGGCGAGGTCCGCTGCTACGTCAGTCCGGCCCCAGGCGTCCACCTGCGCCACTACCTCGGCCGCCAGGTAGGTGTGACCGGCACCCGCGGCTACATGCCCGAACAACGCGCCCGCCACGTCATGGCCAGGCGCGTCAGCCCGCTGGGCAGCCCGCGGCTTCGCTGAGAGGCTGCCCAAGAACAACTTCCCTGTTTGTAGTGACCGCATTCATGCGGTCGGGCCACACTGGGACCCGACAAATCGGGCCACTACGAACATATTTCTCAGTGATCCGACGATCCAGGTCGACGTGGCCCAAGTCAGAAAACGCCTGGCAAGTGTCTACGGTTCACTGGGCCAACCCGAGCAGGCCAAGACAGCATGCCACAGCGCGATCGCAATCCTGGAGAGACTTCTGGTCAGCGATCCCGGGAACGCAGACTTGCGCCACAGGCTGGCAGGATGCTATCTGACACTCGGGCAGATGTACCGGGACACCGGCCACCACGATCAGATACTAGAAGCCTACCGAAACGGATTGGAGATCCAAGAGCCGCTGGTAGCTGCGTCTCCAAATGATCCTGCTTACCGGTTGAGGCTGGCGATGCTCCACGGAGGTTTGGGGAGTTCGTTGATGGGTATGCAGGGAGACCTCCGCACCAGCTCGTACCACGCGTCCGAGGCCCGAAAACTCGTCCGAAGGCTCGCCAAAGAAGTTCCTAAGTGCGCAGAGTATCAGAGTCTTCTTGGCGACGATCTCTTGTTGCTCGCAAAGGTGGAGGCGAATCAGGGTATGCTTCAGAAAGCGCGTGAGAGACTAGAGGAATCCGTGCGCCATCATCAGGCTGCTCTCCTGTCTGAACCGCGTTCCGTAACGTATAGGTCTCGTTTGTTGGGACCTTTGCACGCACTGCCCCCAATTCTCCGCAAAATGGACGAGCTGGGAATGGCCGAACAGGTGTGTCGCCAGGCAATCCCGATTGCCGAAAGCCTTGTTGCTGACTTTCCTCACGTGCCTGGCCATAAGATGACTCTGTCGGATTTCTTCGGGGAATTGAGCATTACACTGGCGGAGATGGCCAAGTATGACCGTGCGCTCGAAGCCTGGAATCAGTGCGTCTCCCTACGAGAAGCTGTTGTGAGCGATTTCCCCGACGTGCCCTCCTGGCGGCATGATCTCCTTGCCGCAACCGCCACACGCGCGGATCTTCAATCCAGCCTCGGCTACAGCGCCGAGGCCGAGCGATCCTACCGGCGCGCACTGCCGCTAATCGAGGAGTGCATATCTGACTCTCCGGGTAACCCGATCTATGGCTATCATCTCTGCGGCATTTGCTGTGGATTGGCGAGGCTGCGACTCGAAGCAGGCGACCTTCAGGAGGCCCATGATCTGACAGAGAAAGGACTCTGCCAGTTCGATGTCGCCTCGCGAATGGAGCAATCACCAGGCTGCATCTTTCCTAGTAGTTCCCTCGAAATGCATCAACTTGCTGTCGAGGCGCTGATGCGCCTGGGTCGCTCCGCTGAAGCAGAAAAACGCTACGCAGAACTCGTTTCCTTTGCGGACCAGATGCTCTCGGAATTCCCCCGGGTAGCTGTTGTGCACGATGACTATGCTTGGTTTCTTGCGACTTGCGCGGGCTCGGAGTTTCGCAATGCTGCTGGGGCGCTCCAACATGTCCATACAGCGGTTGAGTTAGAGCCCGAAATGGATAGATATCGGACCACGTTGGGCGTAGCCGAATAGCGGGCGGAAAACTGGAAGGAGGCAGTTGAGGCGCTGGAGAGCGTCACCCCCTCCAGCGACTACCGAGTAGTCGGCGGCTGGTTCTTCCTGGCAATGGGCCATCAGCAACTCGGGAACGAAGAAGAAGCACACCGGTGGTATGAGAAGGCCGTCCAATGGAGCGAGACAAATCTACCAGGCAATAGAGAATTATCTCGGTTTCGTGCCGAAGCCGAACAGTTGATTCAACAGAGTGAGAAGCACCACGCAGGCACGGGGGATACCGAGAAAGAGTAGAAAGAATGAGTTCCTCTGCTCTCCGTGTACTCCGTGCCTCCGTGGTTAGATTGGTGTTAGAAAAGCGGCCGGTGAGCGACCGCTAGCAACGATATGACTCACCGGCCGGGCATCCCTCAAGGCGCTCGCTTTGCGCGCCCGAAGGGAATTGATTGCTCTTGAGTTTACCACATCCCGCTTCCGTTGACAATATCCCAGAAATGGAGGATAGCCGACATGAGACGCTCAGCTCAAAGGCGGGAACCGGCACTGGACCCAGCCGCAAAACCCGGCGGCCGTGCGACCGTGCTCTTCCTCGCCCTGCTGGTGGCGTTCGCAGTGTCTGCCGTTTCAGCATCAATCGTCTTCCAGTGGCCGCCATCCGCGGCTGAACGGCAGGCCGCCTATGACGCCGTAGCCGAGCAGGAGGCCAAGGCCACCCTCGAAGAACTCGGCCTCCTGGTGATCAGCGACCCGCTGACCGGCCACGTTCACCACGTCGATTTCCTTGAGCGCAAGGATCTGAACGACGCCATCTTCCAGAAGCTGGTCGCACTCCGTCAGCTTCGCACCCTCAACCTGGATAACTCCAATATCACCGATGCACAAGTGCGCCACGTGGGCAACCTGCCCACTATCGAGGGTCTGCTCTTGGCGGATACGCAAATCTCTGACAACGGACTGGCTCACCTGGCAGAGCTATCAAACCTCCGCGGGCTCTATCTCGCCGGCACCAGAATCTCGAACCAAGGTGTCCAGCATCTGGCGGGTCTGCGAGACCTCTGGGTCCTGGACCTAACAAACACCCTCGTCACTGAAGAAGGTTTGGCACACCTGCGGCGCATGCATCAACTGCGAGTTCTCATGCTCAGCAAAATCACCGACGAGGGTGTTCCATATGTCATGGACATGCAGAACCTGAAGCATATTCTGGTGAACGAGAACAAGATGAGCGACCGCAGACTCAAGCAGCTCAAGAAGGCCCTGCCCAGACTAGCCCGTCGGCAGCGATAGGTAAAACTTGCTGCCTTCGTTCACTTCCGATTCCACCCAGATCTTGCCGCGGTGGCGGTCCAGAACGCGCCGCGCGATGGTCAGGCCCAATCCTTCACCGGTCCCGCGCCGCGGGTCGAGACGGTGGAA
>CAZUAM010000044.1:0-19255 GCA_964618095.1 uncultured Planctomycetaceae bacterium
AACATGATCGGGAACACCAGGGCCACAAAACCGGCCAGGTGCAGGACGTCCACCAGCATCTGGGCAAACAACGAGCAGAGGTTATCCCGGGCCAAATCGCGCTGGTCCGCCGCCACGCTCGAGTGCCGCTGGATGATGTACGCCGTAAGCGGCGCCACGTAGCCGATCACCAGCAGTGGAAAACCGACCCAGAAGACGGGGATCAGCCAGAGCAGCACCAGGGCCGCCATGAAGCTCCCGAAGACGATCGGGTTCCAGCGGAGAAAGTGCAGCCTGAGGTTTTGCCCGTCCCGGCTGACCCAGTCGGTGGAGCGCACCCACATCATGAACACCAGCCAGCAGGCGATTATCTTCACCCAGCTCAGGTAGCCGCCCGGTCCGCGGAAGTCAATGCCGGGGGCGGGCTGCGGTTTGAATTCCGGCCAAGTGGAGCTCTCCTGGGCGCACGATTGGCCTGCACCGAGAATTAACACGGCAGTTACCACGGCCAGTACAAGCAACAAGCGAAACATCAGAGTATCCCGGGTTGGCTGACGTCGATCCCTTTGAGTGCCATCTTCAGGGCCTCGGGGTTGGGTGCCGCCTCGAAGGCCGTGGGCCGATCGATCATATCCCGTTCCACCAGGTCTTTCAAGCTGAGGGTAAAGTCCTGCATGCCCTCCTCTTTACCGATGCGGATCGCCTCGGTCAGCTTGTGGTCCTCTTCGTCCTCGATCAGTTTTCGGACGGTGGGATTGAGAAACATGATTTCCACGGCCGGCACACGGCCCACGCCTTCCTTGATCGACGGGAGCAGCTTCTGGGCGACGATGCCTTTCATGTTGAAGATCAGCGCGCTGCGAATGGCAGATTGCATGTTCTTGGGGAAGAGGTCCAGCAGCCGGCCGATGGTGCTGGCGGCGGTCGAGGCATGGATGGTTCCGAACACCAGGTGCCCGGTCTCGGCCGCCTGCATCGCCGTCTCAAACGTCTCCCGATCGCGCATCTCACCGACCACCATGACGTCCGGGTCGGCCCGCACGGCCTGTTTCATGCCGATCTTGAAGTCTTTGACGTCCATGCCGATCTCGCGCTGGTTGATCAGGCACTTGTCGTCGGTGAAGGTGAACTCGATCGGGTCCTCCAGGGTGAGAATGTGTCTGCGGTAGTTGCGGTTGATCCAGTTGAGCATCGAGGCGATCGTGGTGGTCTTCCCCGATCCGGTGATCCCGGACAGCAGGATCATCCCCTGGGCGTAACGGCACAGGTGCTCCAGGGAAGCGGGCAGGTGGAGGGACTCGAAATCGGGGATCCAGTTATCCACCTTCCGGGCGACCAGGCCCAGGTGGTTCATCTGCTGGAAGGCGGTGACGCGGAACCGCCACGAATTGCCGTCGATCTCCAGGGCGTAGGCGAAGTCGGCCCCGCCGAACTCGTCGAAGTTGTGTCGCCGGCGCTTGTCGATTTCGATCAACGGGAAGACCAACCGAACCATCTCTTCGTCGTCGATCGGCGGCCGGCTCAGCGGCCGCAAGGAACCGTTGACGCGGATGAACGGGGCGCAACTTACCTTCAGGTGAAGATCGCTTCCTTCCAACTTCACCACCGCCCGGAATAACTTGTCAATCTCCAATTCCTCCCGCTTGCCAAGGAAGCGCTCCTGGCCGAGTTCTTCCGTCGTTGCCATGATTGTTCCCAGAGTTGAGGGTTCTCGGTTACTACGATCTACTGGCGATTATCCTTTTTCAACCTCACGGGCACTCCCCGCCGCTGCATTACCCGCTTGGTCTCCTGGATCGTGTACTCGCCGTAATGGAAAATGCTGGCGGCCAGGGCAGCCTCGGCTCCGCCCAAGAGGATGGCGTCGGCGAGGTGTTCGGGGGATCCGGCCCCGCCGCTGGCGACCACGGGGATGGACACGGCCCGGCTGACCGCCGCGGTCATCTCCAGATCGTAGCCGTCCTTCGTGCCGTCGGCGTCCATCGAGGTAAGCACGATTTCGCCGGCGCCGAGCCGCTGGACCTCGCGTGCCCAGGCCACCGCTTCCAGCCCGGTGCCGATCCGCCCGCCGTTGATATGCACCTCCCAGAACTCCCCGCCGTTCTTCTGCACGCGTTTCGGGTCGATATTGACCACGATGCACTGGCTGCCGAAGCGCCGGGCGGCCTGGCGGACCAGGTCGGGATTGCGGCAGGCGGCCGAGTTGATCGAGACCTTGTCGCTACCGGCACTGAGCAACGCGCGGATATCCTCCAGCGTGCGGATTCCCCCCCCGACCGTTAGTGGCATGAACACCACCTCGGCCGTATGACGGACGATGTCCAGGAGGATCTCACGCTCTTCGTGGCTGGCGGTGATATCCAGAAAGACCAGTTCGTCGGCACCCTCCTGCTCATAGCGCGCAGCCACCTCGACCGGATCCCCGGCGTCGCGGAGATTCAGGAAATTGGTCCCCTTGACCACCCGGCCCCGATCCACGTCGAGACACGGAATTACCCGCTTGGCAAACATCGATATCCGCCGCAGAACGCCCCTTCTTGCCTGGCTAGCCGATGGCAGCCAAACCCTTACTGTAGTTGTGTGCCATTGGACGGTCAACGCCCCAGTTCGGGGGGGAACTCCACGGGCGTTCGTCGTTTCGGGCCGGCGGGGCACCCCCACGCGTGTCGGCCTCGTCCGGGAATTGCCCCGCAAGGGGACCAGTGGCCCCGATAGTGTGCCAAAACGGCGGTAATCATCCCTGCACCGTTGACGGCGTTCAGGGCAATCCCTATACTGAAACTCATTCTCAAGAGCGGCTTTGCCTTGAGCGGCTACAGGAGTGCTCCCAGTAGCGGGAGCTTTGGGCCATGCGGGCACCTGCAAAAAAAGCACTTACCTGGTTGCTAGCCGGTCTGTTTGCGACTCTGTGCGCAGGTGGGGAATGGTCACATTTCATTCCCGGATCTGGTCATGCCACTCCGGTTCCCGGTGGCCTGCTGTACCTTGGCCTGGCCAAGCCCGCCCCGGCAGCTTTCATGGGCTGCGGCGGCCCTATCGCACGGGCCAACGCGGACGAAGGCGTATTGATTCTCAATGAGGACGAGTGCGCGATTTGCAGCCTTGTCGCGCAAGGGCAAGCCCGCGGCCCGGCAGTCGATTTCCAGACGACACTGCCGCTGCTCGAGTATTTGCCGGCCATTGTGATTTCCCCCTTCTGCGGGTGCGCCGGCCAGTGTTACCACGCCAGGGCGCCTCCCCTCTCTTGACGACATCTCGTACCCGCCCGGCACGTTTTACGGGAAGTCGTTACCCTACTCCCCTCGCACGTCGCGATTCCTCGTCGGCAGTGCATCGGGATGGGGAAGCCCCCGCGACGTGTCCTCGACGTGCTCCTACCAACCCGCATCAGACTTATGTTCTTGGCAGCGTCATTGAAAATGAAAAGGAGGAAGCAGATGAAACCGCTCTATAGAATCGCTAGTTTGGCAGTGGGGTGCCTGGCGTGCACCCAGGTCGCAAACGCGGAAATGATCGGTCTTCAGAACTGGGCCGACGAAGTGGTCGGCTACACCAGCAACATCGAGAATCAGGGTGAGCGGATAAACATGGACGCCACGACGGAGTGGTGGGTTTTGGGGCCGTCGGATGCCGACGTGAACCACGATGGTTACGGCTTGGAGGAGGGCGTGGATCACAACTACGTGGCCGGCTGGTGCGCCACGGCCCCTGGCGAGTTCATCGTGGTCAAGTTCGACGCCGCTCTGCGTGACGTGGAGGGTAATGACCTGGTGATCCACATGTACTGCGGACCGGACGCCGAGGGGTCCGTTTCGGCCAGCGCCGACAACACCTCGTACACCCAGATCGGTTCGATCGTGGGGGCACCGGGCGAGGTGCCCGGAAACCCGGGGTGGTTCTACGACGCCGAGTTCGACTTCCACAGCTTTGGTCTTGATAATGTCCACTATATCAAGGTCCAGCGAGTCGCGAACGGACCGCAGACGGGCATGTTCTTCGACTCATTCGCGTCCACGCCGGTGCCGGAACCGACGGCCTTGGGCCTCCTGGTGCTGGGAAGCGTTGTGATTGCTGGTGGTTGGTTGGTTACCCGTCGCCGGACTCGCTAAGGGCCTCGGCGGTGGAAGCAATCCTCGAGGCTCGAGGCCGGCGCACACCGGTCTGGAGCGTTTTCCATGATTGGAGTGCGAGCATGCGTGGTACCAAGGGATTTACGCTAATCGAGCTATTGGTGGTAATCGCCATCATCGGCATCCTGATAGCCCTGCTCCTGCCCGCCGTGCAGGCGGCCCGAGAAGCCGCACGACGCGCAAGCTGCATGAACAACCAAAAGCAGCTTAGCCTGGGCATGGTCGGCTTTGAGTCGGACCGCGGCCACTTCGCCGGATACAAAAACAAGGTCGGGACCAGGACGACAACCTGGGTGGTGCCCATCTTGCCTTACATCGAGCTCCAGGAGGTTTATGACGCCTGGGCGGAAGAGGTTGGCGCAGGCCAGGTTAAAAGGAGGGTGCGAATGAGTCTGCTGACCTGCCCGAGCAATCCCCCCGACCCGTTGGACCCATCACCGCTGGGATACATTCCCAATCGGGGGCGATATGGTAGAGACGACAGCCCGGCCGAGGGTGTTTGCCTCAACCATGCGATCGGCTCCCCGACCTACGTGAGCCTTGGCTATATCAGCAGTCACGACGGTAGCAGCGCCACGCTCCTGTTGTCCGAGTCGCTCTCCATGAAGTGCTGGGTGAGGGAGGGCTGGGCCATCAACGACAAGCTGTTGGCCTTCGGCTGGACCACCGACTCGACCAAGATCACCGACTTCGTCTCTTCGAACCACGCCGGCGGAGTCGTGGCCTCGTTCTGCGACGGGCATCAGCAGTTCCTCAGGGACAACTTGGACTATGAGGTGTACAAACAACTTTTGAGTCCGTCCGGGCGCGACTGCTCCCCGCCGATGACAAGCGTGCTCCCCGCCGGTGCCTATTAGCTTGGCGCTCCGCGAAATTCGCAGGGGCGCTTACCCTTCCACTCGTTCCACCACTCGCCGGCAGTCGGGTAGGGAGGCCAGGAACAGCTCACCGTAGCGCTTGGCCCGCAGCCCGCGATCGAGGATTACGACCATGCCGGTGTCGCGCTTGGTGCGAATCAGCCGGCCGAAGCCTTGCTTGAGCTTCAAGACGGCCTGGGGCAACCGCGCCAAACGCTCACTACGCGATCGCGCATGATCACCATCGTATTCGGCCACTCCTCCGCTTCAATCCGCTGCAACCCTTGGAGAACGCGGTCGTGGATCTTCGTGCGGCTCGGTCGCCTCAGGCGCACTATCAGAATGCCGGCATGGTCCCGGTGGCGTCGCCCCGCGAACCCCTTGTCGGTGGTGATCAACAGCCGCTGCTCCCGCTGAGCGATCCGCCAGAGTTCTTCATCGGGCACTGCTTGGTCGGGCGTGCCGCGAACATCTCTAACGTCATGCCCCAGATCGATCAGGGCTTGCACGGTCATTCGCGGGATGTTCTCGTCGACGAGAATTCTCATTGCGGACCGGCCGGCTGCTCCAACGGCGTGACTTCTTCTTCAGCCAGCGAAGCCGCGTATTCCAGGCAGACAAGAACGTCTTCCCGGGAAAGCGACGGATAGGACTCCAGCAGCTCCTCGACGCGGTCGCCCTCAGCCAGCATGGCGAGGATCTGATGGACCGGGATGCGGGTGCCCTTGATGCAAGCCTGGCCGTGACAGACGTTCGGATCGATTGAGATGCGTTTGAAGCTGTTCGCCATTTTCTGTCCTCCTCGATCCTTCAATCAGCAGAGGCCTTCTCCAGCCCAACGGACCAAACCGTCGCACGCGGCGGCAGCCAAGCCCTCATTATCGTTGCCGACCACCAGACGGTCAACACCCCAGTTCAGGTGGATAGCATGTAAGCCCGCAGCCGGTTATCGCAGCGCCGGACCCTTGACGTAGTTTCTCGACCGGCCTATACTAACGGCCGATCCATTGACCCGCTGTGTGGGGTTTAGCCCATCCGGGCAATGCCACCTTGCAGTACCCTCGCTCAAACAGAACCGAGAGGTGTTGCGATGGACAAAGCAACACACGTCCCACTCGGGTACTTCGACACTGGGTGAACTCCAGACCATTGAGAGGGGGCCCTCGCTCGATTGTCGGTCGCAAGAACTCGTACTACGCAGCATGGAAACCGCGTTGAGGAACTCCTGACACAGCATGATTGCCTCGCAAGGTGGTTGACGTTCCACGAAGGACTGCTTGCCTCGGGTTGAGGGCCCTTTCCCGGTGCTGGAGGACCTGCCCCATGCCAGAATCCGCAGGCGATCCACTTCGAGCCGGGGTATACAGCCCGTATAATCGTTGTTCGGTGCGAGGCACTTGACGCGCAGCTTACCGCCCGCAGATCGGTTCGACTGAGCGAGTCTCCTTTCTCAAGACTTGTCATGAGGGACAAGCATGGACCCGAATGCTGTTTCCGTTTTCGACTTGAGTCCGCCGGAGAAACTCCAGTTGGTCGAGGACCTTTGGGACGACTTGGCGGCTACCCCCTCGGAGGTTCCTGTCCACGAGTGGCAGAAGGAAGAACTGGCCCGACGAAAGGCCAACCTGATGAGCAAGCCGGCGTCAGGGCTTTCCTGGGACGAGGTCAAAGCCAGGGTCCGGAGCCGGTATGGCCGCGAACCAAAAGGAGTTTGAGGATGTGTACCGACCAGAAATACTGCAGCCCGGAGGTCGCAGAAAAAATCGTATAGGAGTTTACTAAATGGCTCGCTTCTGGATGGTGAGAGCAGGAGAGGCGGGGCGCCTATTCTCGGAATTCGAGCAAGCGCGATGTGTTGCCATTGGCTGGAACGAGTTGGGGGATCTGTCTGGCGTCCAGAGTCAGGCTGAAATGAAGGACAAAGTCAGGAAGGCCTATCCTGACTACCATCCCACGGCGGCAGCGAACGCGGCCGCTATGATTTGGAAGTTCAAGGCGGAAATGGAGCCAGGGGATGACGTAGTGACCTACGATCCGAGTAAGCGCGAGTACCTCGTGGGTAAGGTCACGGGCGAATACCGGTACGATGAAACCGTTCTGTCAGACTATCATCAAGTCCGAGCGGTGGATTGGTCCGGGAAGGTCGGCCGAGATGCGCTGTCGGCCAGTGCGAAAAGCCCGCTTGGGAGTATCCTTACACTGTTTGAACCCGGCGCAGAGGTCCTCTCGCAGCTTGAGCAAACCATCTCGGGTGACTCTCAGGTCACTGTGTCCCCGGAAATGGATGCTGAAGCGGTTTCCGTGCGGGAGGATCAGGTCGCTCGGGCACATGAATTCGTCAAGGATCGTATTCTCAAGCTTTCACCGAACGAGATGGAGCATCTTGTGGCCGCGCTTCTGCGAGCCATGGGATTCAAAGCTCGGGTTACGCCCACTGGTCCTGATCGAGGCCGCGACGTGATCGCGTCCCCCGATGGACTTGGTCTTCAACAGCCCCGGATCATTGCCGAGGTCAAGCACCGGCCCCGTGAAGCTATAGGCGCACAGCCGGTTCGCGGGTTCCTTGGTGCCCTACGGTCTTCAGATTGCGGGCTATTCGTGAGCACAGGCGGATTCACCAAGGAGGCTGGATATGAGGCGGAGCGGGCCGCTGTGCCGATAACGCTCGTAGATCTCGACGACCTAGCCTCCCTTGTCGTCGACAACTACGAGGCATTCGATACGGAAGGTCGAGCCCTTCTCCCGCTCATTCGTGTTTACTGGCCAGCATCGTAGCGCCATTTAACAACGCGTTGGATCCGACATTGTTCGCTGTATCGCTTTTCAACGTCACTTGCTTCGATTACGTTTTTCGGTTGTTCAATGTTGATTCTGCTTGTGCACAATGCCAGTGTACTGTACCATTAGGCGAGGTACAACCCTGCAGATGGAGGTTACTGACAATGCTCCTGGAATACATTCAGGCGGCGCTCTGCCGCGCAAAATACGAGATCTTGCCGGATGACGGAAGCTACTATGCACTACTTTGAGTCGGGCCGATCACCGCCGGGAATCTGCAACCGAATAGGAGACACACGCTGTGAGTTTCACGGTTCAAACCGAAGCGCCTCCCCTTCGTGAGGACGCTGACGGCGCGCTGCGCATCGGCGATTCGTGGGTCCTGTTGGAATTGGTCCTTCGGGCATTCCAGGACGGCGCAACGCCGGAGACCATTGTGCAGCGGTACTCCACGCTGGCGCTGGCCGACGTGTACGCCGTGATTGCCTACTACCTGCGCCATCGGGGCGAAGTCGAGGGCTACCTTGCCCGACGCGAGCAGAAGGCGGAGGAAGTCTCTGCGCAGATCGAAACTCGTCAGGGAGACTTGGGTGAAATCCGCGCTCGTCTGGCTGCCAAGCGACAGAGCGGAGAATGAACATGTTGCGGCTGCTGGCCGATGAGAACTTCAACGGTGATGTTGTGCGCGGGTTGCTTCTGCGCCAGTCGGAGCTTGGCATCATCCGTGTGCAGGATGTGGGCCTTGCGGGCACGGATGATCGAGACATCCTGGCCTGGGCCGCCGAGAACCGTCGAATTGTCCTGACACACGATCGCGCGACCATGCCGGGTTACGCGTATCGGCGGGTGATTGCAGGGCAGGCGATGCCGGGTGTCTTTATACTCAATGACCGGTTGCCTGTCAGCCAGGCCATTGAGGAGATACTGCTGATGGTTGCCTGTAGCGAGCAAGCGGAATGGACCGATCGGGTGGTTCACGTTCCTCTGTGAAGGATCGATCGGTCCGGCAGAGGTGGTGTTTCCTCGTTCCCACGCGCTGCGCGGGAACGAGATTCACCGTGTTCCCACCCGTTCCACCACCCTGCGGCAGTTGGGCAGCGAGGCCAGGAAGAGCTTGCCGTAGGGCTTGGTCCGCACCCGGGGATCGAGGATCACCACCATGCCCGTGTCCCGCTTCGAGCGAATCAGCCGGCCGAAGCCCTGCTTGAGCTTCAAGACGGCCTCGGGTAGTTGATAATCGGTGAAGGGATTTCCGCCGCTTGCCGCGATCGCCTCCAGCCGGGCCTCCAGCAGCGGTCGGTCGGGGACACTGAAGGGCAGCCGGGTGATGATCACGTTTTTCAGCGCGTCGCCCGGTACGTCTACCCCCTGCCAAAAACTCTCGGTGCCGAAGAGCACACTCCGCGGATTGGCCTTGAAACGCTCCAGCATCCGGCTTCGCGGCAGGCCGTCGGCCTGGGAAAAAAGCTCCAGCCTTTTCTCGGCCAGCCAGGGCCCCAGCGCCGCCGCGGCGCGCCGCATCAGCTCGTAGCTGGTAAACAGCACGAACGCCCGGCCGTCGGTTCGCCCCACGTACCGGCGGATCATGGCCGCCACGCATTGCTCGTATTGCGACTTCTCTCGGCCGGGGTCGGGAACGCCCTGAAGGAGGATCAAGCGGGCCTGGCTGCGGTAGTCGAACGGGCTGCCCAGGCAAAGCGATCTCACCTGGCTCAGCCCGATCCGCGACTGGAAGAAGTCGAAACGCCCGCCGCCGGTGGCCAGCGTGGCGCTGGTCATCACCACCGTGGCCACCTTCTCGAACAGGTGCTCGCGCAGTACCGGCCCCACGTCGACCGGCGCCGCCGCCAGCTTGATCCGCCGCCGGCGCCGGCTCAACGACGTTTCTATCCAGTAGACCGCCTCGGGAATCTGCTGGGATCGCCAGTCTTCGATCGCCTGGGCCAGGACCTCCAGCCGGTTGGCGGCCGCGACGAAATCCTGCTGCTGTTCCGGCTGGTCGAGCTTCTCACCTTCGCGTCGGGTCAGGCGGGCGAGCTTGTCGAGCCCTTCGCTGAGTGAATTGGGAACGATCTGCGGGCGACGAACCCGGCGGCTGGTGGCCAGTTCGGCCGGGCCGCTGCCGCGGGACTCCTGGGAAAGCCAGTCTTCGATGCTCTGAAAAAACGCCGACGCCCGATCGCGGCAGCGGTTGACCTGTTTCTGGGCCTCGTGCAGACGGTGATACACCAGCAGCCCGCGGTCGGTCCGATCGTTGTAGAGCTTTCGCAGCACGTAATCGACCTGGCCGCTGGTCACGCTCAGGCCCAGGTGCTCGCCGGCAACTGCCTCGATCATGTGGGCCTCGTCGAAGACCACCACGTCGTAGTCGGGGAGGATGCTCACGCCGCCGCGCCGCAGGGCCAGGTCGCTGAAGAACAGGGCATGGTTGACCACCAGCAACTGGGCGTTCTGCATCCGCCGGCGTGCCCGGTAGTAGAAACACTCGTTGTAGGTGGGGCACTGCCGGCCCATGCAATTGCCTTGCTCGCTGGCCACTTCGTCCCAGACGTCCGGCTGGGGGCGGTATTCGAGGTCGGCCAAGGAGCCGTCGCCGGTCCACTTGGCCCAGGCGTCGATCTGCCGGAGTTGGTCGAGCTCGTCGTGGCGCGCGAACAGGCTGTTGGCCCGGCCCAGGGCGTTTTTCAACCGCCGCAGGCTGACGTAGTTTCGCCGGCCCTTGACCAGCACGGCCGTGAACTCCAGCGGAATCACGCTGTTGAGCAACGGGATATCCTTCTGCGTCAACTGTTCCTGGAGGCTGATCGTGTGCGTGGAGATGACCACGCGGCGTGGGGGGGCTTTCCCACCCTCGGGCATGGATGTGCCCGGGCCGGATCGGGGGGCCTTCTTGTCGCCGGGCGTGGCAGCGGCCAGAATGGCCGGCACCAGGTAGGCAAAGCTCTTCCCCACCCCCGTGCCCGCCTCAACCACCAGGTGGCCCGGGCTCCGAATGGCCTCGCCCACGGCCTCGGCCATGGCCAGTTGCTCTTCCCGGTGTTCGTAGTTCTCGAGCCGGGCGGCGATCCGGCCCTTGGGCCCCAGGATATCGGCAGACGAGAGCATGGACTTCAAGCTACCAAGTTGGCACCTGAGCGACCAGCCGCCGCCGTAGTGGTCGGCCCCGGCCGCCGGAAGGCGAATTCGGTTGAGGATGGAATTTCGGGCCAAGATTCCCCCTCCAATAACGAATACCAGCCAGAAACCGCCGTCATATTAGGCGCCCAGCCCCACTCCGGGTATGCTGGGTCCTGGAGGTTAGACTGCGGGCTGCCCTCTTTCTACTGAGGGAGATTGCAGGAGCGAGGATACGATGGCCGTCGAATTTCGCTGTACACAATGCAACAAGTTGCTGCGGATCGGGGACGACGCGGCGGGAGGGCAGGCGAAGTGCCCCGAATGTGGTGCGATTGTGCCCGTGCCGTCCCGGCCGGCGCCCGGCGCACCCGGTGCCGAGCAGCGCAGCCCGTTCGCTCCCGCAGGCCAAGCGGCCGGCGCGGCTGATGCAACAAACCCGTTCAAGGCGCCCAGTCAGCACGGCCAACCGCCACGGCAACCTTACGGGGCCCCTGTGCTTCGTGAGGTTCCCAACTACCTGCTCCAGGCGATCCTTTGCACGGTGTTTTGCTGCCAGCCGTTTGGGATTGTGGCCATCGTGTTCGCGGCCCAGGTCAACGGCAAGCTGGCTGCCGGCGACTATCACGGGGCCGTCTCATACTCCAACAGTGCCAGGACGTGGTGTTGGATTTCCTTCTGGCTGGCTATCGGATGGATCATCTTGTGGTTCGGGATTTTGCTGATGACGGGCGTCGCGGCCGGAGTCGGGTAGGCGCGTGGGACACAGTGCTGGCAATAGTCGGACGGCTTTCCAATCGTTGATGCCTCGTCGCTGGCAACTCGCGACGTTGGTGCTGGCAGCGTTTTTCGGTCTGTCCGCGCTGCTTGTAGTTGACCCGGCCGGCTCGTCCTTGTTTCCGCCCTGTCCTTTCCACGCGTTGACGGGGCTGCACTGCCCCGGTTGTGGGACGTTGCGGGCGTTGCATCAGTTGCTAGATGGGAATCTGCGCACGGCGTTTCTGCTGAACCCGTTGATGGTATCGTTTCTCCCGTTTATCGCGTACGGGTTCCTGTCGGGCCTTGTCCGCGTGGTGAGCGGGCGGAACGTGCCGGGAGTTTTCCTTCCGGCCCTCTGGATATGGATCATTCTGGGAGTGATTATTCTGTTCTGGATTGCGAGAAACATTCCGGTGTACCCGTTTTCGTTGCTGGCGCCTTAAGAACGAGGCGCCGGGCAAGCCGGGCGGCCCGGTGGGCAACTTCCACCGGACCCCGCTGCCGTCTTGTACACCCGGCGGCGTTTTTGGTATGCTGTGCCCCGATGGCGGTTGCCGGGGGCCGGGCCGCGGCCGGTTTTCCGGGGCAGGGAGAGATTAGGAGCAAACGCATTATGGCGATCGAATTCCGCTGCACCCAATGCAACAAGCTGCTGCGAACCGGGGAGGGTACGGCCGGCAAGCAGGCGAAGTGTCCCGAGTGTGGGGCCATCTCGACGGTTCCGGCCGCGGGGACCGCCCTGCCCGGCGAGCCTCCGCCCTCGGAGCCCAAGGCCCCGCCGCCGGTCGACGAGGCGGGCAGTCCCTTCGCTCCCGGCGGGCCACAGCCGGCTCCCTTCGACCCGGAAAACCCCTACGCGGCACCCGGCGAGTACACCCCGGCCGCTCCCAGCTACGTACCCGCTCCCGGCGCCTTGGGACACACCATCATCGACTTCGGTGACGTCTTCAGCCGCACCTGGGCCATTTTCAAGGAGCAATGGGGGATGTGCCTGGTGGCGGTCATTATTGTAGGAGCAATCAACCTGGTCGTACGGGGTGCCGTCATGGCCCTGTCCATCGGCGTGCAGGCTTCTGGCGGAGACGAAGCGATTGGCTTCATCGTAGTGCAGCTTGTCAGCATCTGCGCATCGCTCTTCCTGCTCTGGTTCAACATCGGTCTGTCCCTTTTCTTCCTGAAGACCGCACGCGGCCAGCACGCCGAACTGGGTGACATTCTCGCGGGCGGCCCCTACTACCTGCGCATTCTAGGAGCCAGTATCCTGTTCGGACTGATTTGCCTCGTGGGCTACATTCTCTGCATTGTTCCGGGTGTGATCTTTGCGTTGATGTTCTCCCAGTACTACTTCTTGATTTTGGACCGGAACGTGGGAGTCATGGACTCCCTGAACATCTCCAAGGAAATCATGACCGGAAACAAGTTGATGCTGTTTGCCATCGGCCTGGTGGCGGGGCTTGTGGGACTTGTGATCGCGGTATGCACCTGCGGCATCGGGTTGCTCGTGGTCGTCCCGTACCTTGCCCTGTTGAATCCGGTCATTTATCTGGCCATCACCGGCCAGCGGACCGCCGACCAGATGTTGCCCCGTCAGCCGCCCGCACCATGAAGGAGGGATGATGTCGATCGAATTTCGTTGCACCCAGTGCGGCAGGCCGTTGCAGGCCGGCGACGCCACCCCCGGAACACGCATCCTCTGCCCGGGGTGTGGAGCCTTCTCCGCGGTCCCCAGCCCATCGGCGGGCCACTTTGGTGACCGGCCGAATGGGCGGGAGGCGGGCCCGGCGATCGAGTTTCGTTGTACCGGCTGCAACAAGCTCTTGCGTACCGCCGCAGACACGGCGGGCAAGCAGGCCAAGTGCCCGGAGTGCGGCAGGATCCTCTCGGTCCCGGCGCCGGGGGCCGGCGTGCCGGACGAGACGCTGCCGTACCCTCCGCCGCCCCCGCCGCCGAGCGAGGAGACGGCTAGTCCGTTTGCCCCCGGGGGACCCGAACCGGCCGCCCCCGGCGACCCGGAAAACCCATATCTGGCGCCTACCCAGTACGGCCAACCGCCGCAACAACCCTTCCCGGGGTCAGCCGCGATGGCTGCCAGTCGAGTGGCGGGGCCGGCCATCGCCCTGATCGTCATCGGCGGGCTGGGCGTCGCCGCGCAATTAGTCGGCTTGATAGGCAACCTGGTGCAGGTCGGTGGGGTAATGCCCGGAGGCGGGCCGAACCAGATGCCCGTGTTCTTCTCCGGCGGCGTAGCCGTCGCCTCGGCAATCATCAGCGTGGTGCTCTACATCGTGGTGATCGTCGGCGCCGTGAAGATGAAGAACCTGGAGAGCTACGGGTTCGCCATGGCGGCCTCGATTATCGCCATGTTGCCGTGCAGTTGCTGCTGCCTGCTGGGACTGCCGTTCGGAATCTGGTCCCTGGTGGTACTGAGCGACGCGGGAGTGAAGGCCGCGTTTCGAGCCTGATTGGCTCGCTGTGGGAGGCGTCTCCGACGCCGACTGAACCACAAATTGGGCCCAGTCGCCGACAGAGTCGCCTCGCACAATCTCAAATTGCTGGACTGCAACTTGATGACCAACGACATAGCACAACTCGCAGAAACCCCCCCAAGGCCCAGACACGCGTGGTGGTTGGCCCCGGTCGCAATCCTGGCCGGCGCCGGGCTGTTTCTGCTCTGGTGGGTCGATCCCCGGCAGGTGGCTATGCCTCTTTGCGCCCTTCATCAGATGACCGGTCTTCACTGTCCCGGCTGTGGAGCCACCCGCGCCACGCACGAGCTGCTGCACGGCCACCTGCTTGCGGCACTTCGGGACAACGCCCTTTGGGTCCTCAGCCTGCCGCTGGTGCTCTACGCCGTGGCCAGCGAAACGCGGCGAACAGTCTGGGGCCGGGCACTGTGGGGCGACCCGCTCAGAAGGCCCCGGCTGTTTGCCCTGATTGTGGCCGCCGCGGTGGTCTTCGGCGTGCTGCGCAACGTCCCTTGTTTTCCCTTCAACCTGCTGGTCCCGCCGGGCTGACCTGGAAAAAGGGGACCGGCAAGAATGGCACTACCGTAGGTTTTCGGTGGCGCTTTGCGCAGCCAGCGAACCGCAACAGTCCCAACCTCCGCATCGTCCTTTCCGAAAGGTACGTTGGAACGGGTTTCACACGACCGTCTGGTGCCACAGGCCACCATGCGGTGGGGCCGGCATAATTCCTGAGGTCGGCGCGATAAACAGAAATCCTGCGACTGACTTGCCCGGCGCTTCTGCGGCTGCTATAGTCAACAGCGGTCGTATTCACCGGTAACGACTGGACGAGGGGTTTAACCATGAACGGGAGTCAACTGCCCAGTAGACGAACGGTTCTCAAGGCGGTGGCTTCCGCGGCCGGATTGTCCCTGGTCGGCGGCACGGCCGGGGGCGCTCAGACCAAGCGGCCTTCCCGCGGCCGGAAGAGCAGGCCGGCGTCGATTCGCTTCAAGAATGAGGCGTTCTACGGCGACGACGGCAAGTTCGACGTGGAAAAGGGCAAGGACGCGAGTCTGGCGTTGTGCAAATACCACGGCTATCCGATCTTTCCCGGTTTTCGGGACAAGTTGTGGGTGTCGGACTACGGCACCGGCGAGTTCACGAAGCTGGGCCTGGCCGCCTACATGTTCATCAACAATGAACAGGATCGCTATATGCTGATGGATTTCTTCCTGCTGCCGGGCCAAATGCTGCCGGAACACTGGCACCTGGAAGGCGACAAGAACCCGGCCAAACGCGAAGGCTGGCTGGTCCGCTGGGGTCTGAGCCACGTCGTGGGTATCGGCGAGCCCAATCTCAGCCGCGAGGTCGTGATCCCCAAGTGCCATTGGGGCGGCAAGGCGACCACCCGGCACGAGGTCGTCGCCAGGCCGGGAACCTTCGTCGCGCTGGCCGAGGTCAAGACCCGTCACTGGCAGTACGGCGGCCCGGAAGGGGCGATCGTCACCGAAGTGGCCAACGTCCACACCGATACGGCCGTGCGTCACACCGACCCGGCCATCAACAAGAACTTCCTGGTGTGAGTTTAGCCGCCGCGGCCACGCGGCGCACTGCCCGGCGTGGCCGTCGGGGCTAAACGCTTTTGTTTGCAATCGTTCCATCGGGCAACTGAGTGAAACAACATCAAACGGGAGTCGCAAAGATGAGAATCGCTATTCTGACGCTGCCGTTGGCCGTGTTGTGTTGTTCCTCCTCGGCCTTAGCCGAGGCCGGCGGGCGCCCCAACGTGCTTTGGATTACCAGCGAGGACAACGGTCCGCACCTGGGCGCCTACGGGGACCGGTTCGCCGACACCGCCAACCTGGACCGTCTTGCCGCCAGGGGGATGATCTACCTCAACGCCTGGTCGACCGCGCCGGTTTGCGCCCCGGCCAGAACGACCATCATCTCCGGGGTCTACCCGCCCAGCACCGGTTCGGAACACATGCGGAGCATGACGCGGCTGCCGGCGGACATGAAGATGTATCCGCAGTATCTTCGCCAGTCCGGATACTACTGCACCAACAATCGCAAGGAGGATTACAACCTGCAAAAGCCCGGGGTGGTCTGGGACGAATCGAGCGGGAAGGGACACTGGCGAAACCGCAGGCCGGGACAGCCGTTCTTTGCCATCTTCAACTTCACCGTCAGCCACGAGAGCCAGATTCGCCGGCGCCCGCACACGCCGGTGCACGATCCGGCCAAGGTCCGCGTGCCGGCCTATCACCCCGATACGCCCGAAGTCCGCCGCGACTGGGCGCAGTACTACGACAAGCTTACGGAGATGGACGCCCAGGCGGGCCGGGTCCTCGAACAACTCGAGGAGGACGGCCTGGCCGACGAGACGATCGTCTTCTACTACGGCGATCACGGTTCCGGCATGCCGCGGAGCAAGCGCTGGCCCTACAACTCCGGGCTGAACGTGCCCCTGATTGTGTCTGTCCCCGAGAAGTTCAAACACCTGGCCCCCAAGGACTACGCGCCCGGAGGAAAGTCCGACCGGCTGGTGGGCTTCATCGATCTGGCCCCCACGCTTTTGAGCATTGTGGGTATCCAACCGTCCGACTTCATGCAGGGGCACGCATTCATGGGCCGCTACGAGGCGCCCGAGCAGCCCTATGCCTACGGCTTCCGCGGACGGATGGACGAACGCTACGACATGGTCCGCGTGGTCCGCGACAAGCGCTACATCTACATCCGCAACTACATGCCGCACAAGATCTACGGCCAATACGTCTCCTACATGTTCCAGACGCCGACCACGCGGGTCTGGAAGCAGCTCTACGACCGGGGCAAGCTTAGGCCGCCGAAGACCTTTTTCTGGGAGACCAAGCCGCCCGAAGAACTCTACGACTTGCGGAACGACCCCGACGAGGTGCACAACCTGGCCGGCTTGCCCGAACATCAGCAGGTGCTTGCGCGGCTGCGCAAGGCCCAGCAGGACCTGGCGCTAAAGATCCGCGACGTGGGTTTCCTGCCGGAGGGCGAGATCCATGCCCGGCCCGAAGACTCGACTCCCTATGAGATGGGCCACGACGAGCGGAAGTATCCGATCCGCAAGATCATGGCCGCGGCCGAATTGGCCTCCTCACTCAAACCGGAGGCCCGCGCCGAACTGAAGAAGATGCTTCAAGACGACGACAGTGCCGTCCGCTATTGGGGGGCCATGGGCATCCTGATGCGAGGGCCCGACGCGGTCAGTGTTGCCAAGGAAGACCTCCACAAGGCGATGACGGACGCTTCGCCCTACGTGCGCGTGATCGCCGCCGAGGCCCTGGGCCGCTACGGCGACCGGCAGGACGCCGAGCGGGCGCTAGCCGTTTTGCTGGAGTTGGCGCCGGCCGACACCAACGGGGTGTTCGTCTCGATGTTGGCGCTGAACGCCCTGGACGCGCTGGACGGCCGAGCCGGCAGCGCCCTGGAGACCATCAAAAGGCTCCCCACACGGGTCAAGCCGGCCCGGCCACGAACCGGCGGTTACGGTGCCAGGCTGCTCCAGAAGATCGTGGCGGACTTGGAGTCAAGCCGCGATTGATCGGGCGTAATAGCGGTAGAGGGGTCAGAGCTTGAGCAGTGATTAGCGGGCGGCGTGCCACCGCGTGAATCATCCGAGTCAGCGGAACGCCCGGCCCTTGGGCGCCTCGGGTTCGAGTTGCGGCGGCGGGTCGACGTGGGCGGCGGCCATGATCCCCTCGATCTTTGCCACGATTTCAGGACGCCGGCCGGCCACGTCGGTCGCTTCGCCGACATCGTTGGCCAGGTTGTACACTTCCAACGCTGCCTTTGGGCTCTTGCGTATGCCCTTCCAATCTCCCATGCGGACGGCCTGGACCAGCGAATTCGGCCGGATCAGCCCCGTGTTGCGATCAAACCCCGACCGCTCCCAGTAGAGGAACTCGTGCGCTCGCTGTCCGGGCTTGCCCAACAAGGTGGGAACCACGGAGATGCCGTCGACCTGCGGCGGCCAGTCCGCCCCGGCCAGTTCGGCCAGCGTGGGCATCACGTCGGCGAAGTACCAGACGTGGTGGCTGACGCTTCCGGCCCGAATCCGTCCGGGCCAGCGGGCGATCATCGGCACCCGCAGGCCGCCCTCGTACATCGAGCCCTTGTAGCCCCGCAGCGGCCCGTTGGCCTGGAAGAACTCGGGATCCGGCCCCCCGCCGCCCTGCCCGCCGTTGTCCGAGGTGAAGAAGATCACCGTCTTCTCGTCGAGCTCCAGCTCCTCGAGCAAGTCCATGATCCGGCCCACTTCACGATCCAGGCGGTTGACCATGGCGGCGAACGCCGCACGCGGCCGGAGCTGGTCGGAGTAGTGCTTCCGCTCGGTGACGTAGGGGTTGGGTTCGGGCCACTTGCCGGCGTACTGTCGCATGGAGTCCTCGGGCACGAGCAGCTCGGTGTGCGGGATGGTCGAGGGCACGTAGCAGAACAGCGGCCGGTCGCGGTGGCGGCGGATGAACGCCAGGGCCTTACTCGTAATCTCGTCGTGGCTGTATTGACCCCGCTTCTGGCCCGTCAAACCGTCGGAGGCCCTCCCGGAGTTGCCCGGCAGCGGGTACTTGCGCTCGTTGTGCCAGAGATACGGCGGATAGTAGGAATGGGCGTGGACCTGGTCGTAGTAGCCGAAGAACTCGTCGAATCCCTGGCGGTGGGCGACCCCCGGGCTGCCGGCGTCGCCCAGCCCCCACTTGCCGAAGCCCCCGGTGGCGTAGCCGGCCTTTTTGAGCACCTCGGCCACGGTGGTGTCGGCGTCCCGCATGGGGATGCCCCCGGAGTTGCCCCGGACCGGCGTGTGGCCCATGTGCCGCCCGGTCATCAGCACGCAACGGCACGGGGCGCAGACGTTGTTGCCCGCGTAGACCTGCGTGAACCGCATGCCCTCGGCTGCCAGGCGGTCGATGTGCGGCGTCTTGATCTTCGTCTGCCCGTAGCAGCCCAGGTGGGCGTATCCCAGGTCGTCAGCCATGATGAACACGATGTTCGGGCGAGGTTGGCCCGCCGGCTCGGCGGCAACCGTAACGGACGTCGCTGGGACGAAAACACAAGACACGACCAGTAAGATGACTTTGCGCATGGCGATCAGCTCCAGGTTCCAAGCGATCTCGCTGGATTTCACCGTAGGTTCGATTTCCGCAGGTACCGCGAAGCGGTT
>CAZUAM010000045.1:0-13685 GCA_964618095.1 uncultured Planctomycetaceae bacterium
TTTCGTTTCGCGGGCGGGCTTGCCCGCCGTGGTATGCGTCAAAAACTCCCGCTGATTACCCGGCGGGCAAGCCCGCCCGCTAAACGGCAAGCAGTTGTGGCGTTGTGAGTGACTATCACAAAACGACTCGGGGCACGGTCGCATCGTAACAGAGCGTTGTAGTACTGGGACCGCCGCCTACGCCATGGGATAAATCTGCACCGCCAGCAGTGTGAAGCCGAAGGCCGTCACTCCGAGGATGGCCAGGAGGATGGTCCACGTTTTGAGGGCCTCGACCTCGGTCAGTCCGCTCATTCGGGCGAAGATCCAGAAGCCGCTGTCGTTCATCCAGGAGCCGGTCAGCGACCCGGCCCCGATGGCGCAGGCCAGATAGACCGGATGGCAGCCGAGGATGCCCGAGGTGACGCCCATCGAGGCCATGATGGCCGAGGTGGTGATCATCGAGACGGTACCCGAGCCTTGGGCGATCTTCATCACGGTGGCGATGCCGTAACCGAGAAGCAGCATCACGAGGGTCATCTGTCCGGCGGCCTGTCCGTCGGTCTGCACCCAGCGCTCAATGGAGTCCTTCACTCCGCACTCCCGGAGCATGGCCCCGAAGGCCCCGCCGCCGGAAGTGATCAGGATGATCACCCCGCCGCTCATCAGGGCGGTTTCGGTGGTCTTGGCCAGGGCTTTGAAGGTCAGCCGGCGCCGGCGCAAGAGCACCAGCATGGCAATGGCCGCCGAGAGCGAAAGCGCCAGGTTGGGATCGCCCAACAGCGTGGTCACGTCGGCCGCCTTCCAGAGGGAGGTTTTCTGAGTTTGCTCGGGAAAGACCGCTTCGAGCAGGAACCAGTTGAGCATCTTCGTCTGTTCCGGCGAGAGGGTGTCCAGTTGGCGGTCGAGGAGCTTCTTGCCGGGGCCATGGTTGAAGGGCTTCTTGCCGGGGCCGGCCAGAGCCAGGGTCTTGAAGATCTCGTCGCCGGAGAGCGCACCGCGGTCGGCGAGGTCATACATGGCCGTTTCGACCCGGGCCTGGAGTTCCGCGTCAAGCTCGCCGGTCTTGTCGGCCTGGGCAACCGACCTGCGCAGTTCGGCCGGGAGCAGTTGCACGAGCCGCGCCTTCGCCGGGCCTGCCTGGTTGCGGGCGGCCTCGCCCAGCGCGGCGGACACGCCTGCCCAGTCGAAGATCTGGTCTTGGCGGTCGACGACGGCCTGGCGGGCGAGCTGGTTGTGCTCCGGGTCGGCGAACATGTTTTTGGTCACCGTGTTGACCGAGATCATCACGACCGGCAGCAGGACCGGCGCCAGCGAGATCCAAAGGGCGGGCAGCTCATGGTCCTTGAGCGGCTCCGGCTCGGGCTCGCCGGAGTAGGGGCGCATGGGGATGTCCATCAAGCGGTTCATCACCCGGCAGACCAGCAGCCCGACCACGGCGGTGGGCAGCCCGATCAACGTCCCCACGATGATCATCATGCCGAGGTCCACGCCCAGGGTATCGGCCATCACCAGCGGACCGGGGGTGGGGGGGACGAGCGTGTGGGTGATTGCCCCGCCGGTGGCGATGGCCGTAATGTAGAGGACGTAGTTTTTGCGGGTGCGTTTCCAGAGCGAGCGGGCCAGGGGCACCAGCAGATAGAAGACGGTGTCGAAGAAGACGGGCATGGAGAGCACGAAACCGCTTCCCATCAGGGCGGTGGCCGCCCGTTTTTCGCCCAACAGCTTCAGGAAGGACCGCACGATCCGGTCGGCTGCCCCGCTGTCCATCAGGCATTTGCCGATCACGGCCGCCATGGCGATCACGATGCCGATCTTCCAGGCCGTCTCTCCGAACGCCTTCGCCACCCGGTCGATCTTGTCGAACCATGCACCTTCAGACAGCAAGCTGACCACGATCGCCGCGGTCACGAGGGCGATAAATGCGTTGACCCGCAGCACGATGATCATGCCGATCACCGTGACGATGCCGATCAGCAGGATGACCAGGGGATTTGTGAGCAGTTCGGTCAGGGAATCCAGCATCGTTTCGCACCGATTCAGGAGAGCAGGCAGCGGGCAGAGGTGGCCGCAGTTTACGGGATCGGGAGACGGGGTGCAATCCCTTGGAGAAGAAGAGGCGGGGAGGGAAACGCCGCCGGCCGAGAAGCACACCGGGCATTTTCAGGCTGGTAGCAGGGACGGAGTTGGCCGAAGATGCGCCGGGACCGCACGCCGCGCGGCCGCGGCGTTTCGCTGGTTCCCAAGCTCCAGCTTGGGAACCAAACGGCGGCGGCCGGTGGCCGGACGCGGTTCCCAAGCTGGAGCTTGGGAACCAAGTGGACATTACTTTCCCGAGTGTCAATCAACACTTTCCCGAGTGTCAATAAACCCGGATTATGCTCGGGCACTGTCTGCGGCTTTACGGGGTGCCCTTTTTCAGCGTGAAGCCCTTAAAGAACCAGCCGTCGTGTTCGCTGCTGACTACCAGGCCGGCGGCGCCGAGGTAGCGGCGGACGACGTCGTAGTCGGGCATTTGTGTACCGTCGATCTTCTGGGGGCGAAACTCCCCCTTCTTGCCGGTGGCAAAGATCGCGTTGAGCACCCGGGCCAGCATGGTCTCGCTCTGGGGCATCTTACCCTGACGGATCAACTCGTAGGTCGGGCGGTATTCTTCGTCGGTGCGGGAGAACGACCAGGCACATGTCCGCTCAATTCCCAATTCCTTCACCGCATCTTGGACAAGCCGGCAAGCGACGTTGGCACCGAGCATGTTTCGCGGCTGCTTGGGGGTCAGGACCTCCTTGAGAAAGTCAATCTGTGAGGCCACGAACAAGTGACCATGGGCCACGGTGACCGCCGCGTGGGGCAGCAAGCGGCCGTCCTGCTTTTCCTTCTCCCCCTTTTCTTGCTCGCCTGCGTCATCCTCGCCTGTCAATGACGGGATCGTGATGGTCGGGATCTCGGGTTCTCCGAGCTGCTCTTCTTCGACGATCTCCCAGATGAGGTGCTCTCCAAACTGGCGCTGCTTGACGTCGGTGCTGGTTTGCATCGTCTTCTTGATGGCGGCCTTGACGGCCTTCTCGTTGGTGGTTTCGATGGCAAACAGCAGCCGCTCGCTGGTGGTCGTGATCGGGTCTTCGTAGGCGGCGATCACCGTCACCCGTTTGCCCAGGTGCCGGATCAACTCTGCGCGGAGGTCGATGCCAGTATCGTCTTTGAGGCCTTGCAGCACGTCCTCCCAGACCTCCAGCTCTGCGTAGACCTGAAGCGCCCTGTCTCGTTTCTTGACGATGTACGTATCAACGTCGTGCTTGATCTCCCAGACGTCGTCGCCCTCCTGCTTGACAATCTCTACCTTCTGAGGAAAAACGACGTCGGACTCCTCGAACTCGCGGCGGAGCTTCTTTGGAAGAACGCCTTTGTCGAGATCGGCTTGGCATTCCAACTCTACACTGAACATGAAGTCCAAGGCGTCCGAGCCGCCGACCATCTCGTTGAACAACGGTCCAACGTTATCGAAGGCGTTGAGGATGTCGACGTAGAAGGTGGTGTAGGTGGCGACCTCGCGGGGCACCCAGCGTTGGGGCGCGAACTGTGTGTCGTTGGGGAAGATGAGCATCTTCATCGATTTTTCATACTTCTCGCGTCCCGGGGCGTAGACCACGGTGCGGTGGACCAGTTGGTACTCCTCGGACACGTAGAAGTCCACAAACCCGCCTACGCCGCGGATCGCGCCGAAGCCTTGATTGCGGAGGATCTCCAGGACCGACTTCCCCTTGCGGCGGTGTTTCTCGGGGGTAGCCGCCCGGATCGCCCTGACGTAGCCCAACGGATCGAGAAACCAGCGGAACTGGGGCGTCGCGCCGCCGTTGTCCCGCTGGCAACGCCTCCTCACGGCCTGGAACCCCGGCACGCCGGCCAGGCTGTTGTCCTGGCCCGGCGGCAAGGGCAAGCGGGCCAAGATTCCCCGGATCACCTGGAGACTGTCCGACGTGCCCAGCAGGTTGCCCGACAGAAAGTAGAACGCCGGTCTGAGTTCAGCATCCGGGTTGTCCTTGGGCTTGGGCAAGTTGTCGAATTGGACGACGGGGAGAGGGCTTTCGGTCACTTCGATCTCCGTGCGCTTGGCCCCCTGTTTCGTCAGATTCTCGGAGACCTTCTTCAGCAGTGCGTCGGCCTGCTTGAGGTGTCCGGTAACGTCGACCAGAATGGCCAGGCAGGCTTTGTCCGGAGCGGTTTTGTCCGGGGCCGGCTGAAGGATTACCGCCACGCTGACCTCGCCGCCGGGCACGTCCTTCAGGTCGTCCAGCGTCAGCCCCAACCGCTCACGCGCACCCGACCAGCGTTCCTCGAACTGCCGGCGGAGATCCTTGGCAAACGGTTGCATGACCGGGTCGGCCATGAGTTGACCGACCTGGGTCTTCCTCCAATGGTCGACCAACTCGTCGACGTCGGAGACGGCCACGAAGCCCACGGTTGTGCCGGGCAAGAGGTCTTCCGTGGCGGGCAAGAGCCCTTCCGTGGCGGGCAAAAGCCCTTCCGTGGCGGGCAAAAGCTCTTCCGTGGCGGGCAAAAGCTCTTCCGTGGCGGGCAAGAGCGCTTTGCCGGGGCGACCGGCTTCCTCGGCCGACAACGCACCGACGCCCAGCAGAGGACCGGCGACCCACAACCACACCCAACTGCGAAACCGCGACACGACAGACCTCCTTCTAATGTTCCGACGGGACTGCAACAGCTTGGCTGATCGGAAGAATCAAGGGAGAATACGAAAGTTTAATCCGACGGGCCGATTGATGCTAGATCGGTTGGCGAAATTAGAGAAGTATTAAGGGCCAGGCATCGGTCCTGCTATGCGAGAGAGTGTTGCTGGACCCTGCGGCACAGCCGGACTTGCCGAGCTTCGCCAGTTTGCCAAGAACCCCAGTGGTATCCCCAGATTTCGGCGATTGACGTCCCGGCAGCCGCTGGTGGTTTATGGACGCCGCAACCGATGGCGGACATAATGCGCCTCATGCGAGATTTCCAGAACGAGAGTCTCAGTCACGACCCGATCCATGGGTACATTCCGTTCACCTCCTCGGTGGGGCTCCCGGAGGACGAGGTCTCGGAAGAGGAGTTGATCGACCATCCCTGGGTGCAGCGTCTCAGGCAGATCCACCAGTTGCAGACGGCCTGGTGGGTCTTTCCCACGGCCGAACACACCCGCTTCCAGCACGTCCTGGGGGTGATGCACTTGGCGAGCCGGGCCGTCGAGGCGCTGTTTGAGAGCCTGCGAGACGTCTGCCCCGACACGCCCAGCCGCGGCTACGTGGAGTCGTTGATGCGGCTGGCGGCGTTGTTGCACGACGTGGGCCACGGACCGTTCGGCCACTTCTTCGACACGCACTTTCTGGCCGACTACGGATTGAACCACGAGACCCTGGGCAGCGAGATCATCCGCCGGGAACTGGGGGGACTGATCCGGCGGATCCGCCGCAGCCCCAACGGCCGCCTGGAAGAAAACGAAACGCTGGACCCGGAACAGATCACCGTGTTGATCACCCGGCCCAAGCAGGAGACGGAGGAGGGCAGCCCGCAGTGGCTAAGGTTCTTGCGGAGCTTGTTCAGCGGGCTGTACACGGTGGACAACATGGATTTCGTGCTTCGGGACGCCTACATGTCGGGCTACAGCAGTCGGGCCTTCGACCTTCAACGGCTGCTGCACTACAGTATGTTTACTCCCAAGGGATTGACGATCCACGAGCGGGGTCTTTCGGCGTTGGTGAGATTTATATCGGTGCGGGCCGAGCTGTTTCGGGCGATTTATTTTCACCGCACGGTCCGCGCGATCGACCTGGAATTGCAGGAGTTGTTCGTCGACAGCAAACGGCACCTGTTTCCCGGCAATCCCTTGGAGCACCTGGAGCGCTACCAGCGACTGACGGAGTGGTCGCTGCTAATGGAGGTGGCCCGATGGCACGAACGCGAGGATCCTGGGTTGCGGGAGCTGGGCCGGCGGTGGCAGCGTTTTCTGGCTCGCCGGCTCCGCTGGAAGATGGCCTGCGAGCGGACGATCTTCTTTGCGCCGGGAGAACCGGAGCGGAGCAGCGTGTTCAGCAACCCGGCGGTGTTCGAGGCCACGGTCCGCGAGCACTTGCCGCCGGAGCTGAAGGACTTGCCCTTGCGGGCGGACACGGCCCGGCACGTCCATCGTCCGGGCGCGCATACGCCGGCGGCGGGCCAGAACTTCCTTTACGATCCGGCCAGCGGGAGGATCCGCAGCTTGGACGACCGCGAGCTGTTCCGGCGGATCGCCATCAGCTATCGGATCTGCCGGATCTACGCCCTGGACAACCGGCATAACGCCCAACTGGCCGCCGCCATGGACCAGCTCACCGCAAGCGGCGGCGCCGACGACGTGACCAACCTATGAGGAGGTTCTCAGCATGGAAAAACATGGTTTGGTTTTTGCGGAGGTCTCCGGGTTGTACCGGATCATTCCGCTGAAGGTGCTTCGCCGCACGCCCGGTGTTTCTTTTGACGTGGTGCCCCGTGAGGCATTCCCGCGCATCGACGCAATGGATCGCGTGTTTCACGAGCCGGGCGCGATTTCGCCCGGACCGATTGGCGACGTTCAGCGCCCCTGGTACATGCACACCCATCAGGACGACAACCTGATCGTGCTGCACGGCACTCGCTACGTGGACGTTTACACGGCGGCACACGGAAAGGTGGAAAGCTTCTCTGTGAGCCCGCATCAGGTCAAAAAGGGCGACGAAGTGCTCCTGGACGGACCGGCCATGCTGGTCTGGCCGCGGGGCGTTTTTCACCGCATTCGCAGTTGCGAAAAGGACGGCTCCGCCTCGATCAACCTGGCCGTCCACTACGAAGATTTTGACATTCGCAGCAACTTCAGCATTTATGATCTCAATCCCGAGACGGGCCAGTACCGGCTGATCCGCCAGGGCCATCTCGATCAGCCGGGGAGAGATTCGCTTACCACCGACACGAATCCATGGTGATGACGAAAACGGAACTCTACGGACGGCTTGTTTCGCAATTGGACGGCCTGCTTCAGGACCAGCGCGATCTGATTGCCAACGCAGCCAACACCGCCTCGCTGATCTATCAGACCTTGCCGGGGTTGAATTGGGCCGGATTCTACTTCCTCCGGGGTGACGAGCTTCTGCTCGGCCCGTTTCAGGGAAAACCGGCCTGTGCGCGAATCGCCGTGGGCAAGGGCGTATGTGGAAAGGCCGCCGGGCAGCGGAAAACGATCGTGGTCGAAGACGTCCACCGCTTCCCCGGCCACGTCGCCTGCGACGGCGCCTCGAACTCGGAGATCGTGGTTCCCCTTGTGAGCAAGGAAGGCCGCCTGATCGGCGTGCTGGACCTCGACAGCCCGCTGCCGGGGCGCTTTGATGCCGACGACCGGGCCGGCCTGGAAAGGTTGGCGGAGGTCTTTGTCCGATTGACGGAAGTCGACTTCGATTGACCTGCCCGCGTTGCGGCAGGGGGGTATAATGATATGTGGTCCCTTCTGGCCCCGCCGGGGCGGGAACAGGCGACTCAAGTGGCGGCTGTTCGAGGTGCCAAACGATTGGAGACAAAGCAGTGCCCAAGATCAAGAACGTGGAGCGGCGAATCTGGGAGATCGAGGGATTCGCGGTCCGCTTCCTCTACCGAGACGGGACCGACGTCCGCGGCGACAAGACCGGCCTGCCCGGATACCCCTACGAGCGGGCAGCCAGCAACGACATCACGGTCGAGGCCTGGAAAAACACCAGATTCCGGCAGGTCTATCCCGGATATGAGAGCGACGTGGTGGACGGCTACAACAGTTCGGTTCAGGGCAATACCAAGCTGGCCACCGTGCGGCACAGCTATGAGGAATGAGCCGGCCGGGGCGCCTTCGGGAAGGTGCCTTGTGCGCACTGCTGCCGAAGAAGCGCGGAACGATAGGAGTCGGCTACGTTGTCTAAGGAGTTGAAATGGAAGAGCGGTCTGCTTTCCTCCGGGCTGCCCCTGCAATTCGAGGCGGCCAGGCTGCTGGCGTCGAAGGGCTTTCGGGTCGATTCGGATTTCAAGTACGCCTGGACGGACGGCAGTACGGTCAACCGCCGCTCGGTGGATCTGCGGGCCAAGGCATCGATGCCGTTGTCCGATCCGAGCCGGGTCACCGGGGCACTGGAGCTGGTCTTGGAGTGCCGGCACACACGCGGCGAGGTCAGTTGGCTGTTCCTACCGGACCCCAATCCGCCGGCCGGCACTTCGCTTGCTCCGGGGCGCGCGATTCGGGTGGTGGACGAGTTCTCGCTTTGCTGCGTCGACGCCGGCGCCGCGACGATCTTCGAGGCCGAGTTGCCGGTTTGCTGCAAAGGGCTCCAGATCGACCGGGGCACGGGCTCGGTGGACGACGCGGAGCTGGGCCGCGGGCTGGCGCAACTGCAATATGCCCTGCCGCGGCTGATGGTCGAGAGCGTGCTGTCTTGTTTCAGCGATCAACCCCAGCAGAACGTCCCCTTGCTCTTCTGCCCGGTGCTTCTGACCACGGCACCCCTGCTGGTGGCCAATGCGGGCCTGGAGGTCAAGGACGTTGAGCGGTCTTCCGAGCTGGGGGAGTTGGCGGCCGAGGTGCCGTACCTGGTGATGGTTTCGGACTACGGGCCGGATTTTCGGACGCTCTGTCAGAAGGAGTTCCGGGGGCTGGAACGCATCGAGCGGAACGACGATCTGCTGATGGTGGAGACGAAAAGGGCCGCGCTGTGTCAGAGTCAACGCGAGCTTCCGCTGGCCACGATCGAATCCCTGACGGCCGGGGACCACTACCGGTTGCAGAGTCTGTTCACGCGGTTTATCGTATGCACGCAGGCCGGGCTGCCGGAGCTTGTGGACAAGATCCAGCAGGCGGCCGAGTCCGCTGTGCAATCGCGGCAGGAACTTCAGTAGGGGGAAGCCCGGACCACGGATTAGCAAAGCGGCAAGATCCCGGTGGGGGTTCATAAAGCCGCGACCGGTGGTCGCGCCCGGCTTGGGCTATCGCATCGTGGCGTGTAGAATGAAGTGAGTGCGAAAGGGAGGGTTCGTATGCCCCGTGATATCACGCTGGACGAAAAACTGATCGACGAAGCACGAAAGGCTGGCCGGCACAGGACCAGGCAAGGCGCCGTAACCGCGGCCCTGAAGGAATACATCAAGTACCGAAGACAGCTAGCCATCCTTGATCTGGCCGGGAAAGTCGATTTCGACCCTGCATACGACTACAAGGCCGAGCGCCGGAGAAAGCGGTGAGAGTCCTTGTCGACACACCGATCTGGTCGCTGGGATTGCGGCGACACTCCCTAAGCCACGACGGGGAGAAGGCCCGTGAACGCGGCTCAGGCGCTTTGCGAGAGAAGTAAGAGCAGATACGCCGTCCTGACGCCCCGGCATAAATGCCGGGCCGAATACCGCCTTTGGCGGAAAGGCCGCTGAAGCGGCCTGGGACGTGAGGCCAGGTTGACAGCACTCAAACAGTGCCCGTTGATGATGGACAGCCTTCTCGAGCGCCTGATCTGCCAACTTGATACACTGATCCCGTTTCTCGCGCTGTCACGCGAAGAAGCGTTTCGAATGGTCCGCGCGAGGCACTCTGAGTGGTTCTCGGAAGAGGAAGAAAGAAGCCTTCCGGAGACATACGCAGGATATCGGACCCAAGTTACGCACGCCGCTTTCCTGTTGGGATACTCTTACTTCGAAGCGTTTCTCAGTGATCTTGCGCGAGATGTATATGCCCGACTCCCACGAATGCTGCCGGAAAAGAAAGAACTCAAGTTTTCAGAAATACTGGAGTGTTCCCACTACCAGGACGTGGTAAGTCGGATGATTGAGAAGGAGATCCGTGCAGTATTCTCTGGAACCGTTGACACGATCAGGGACCACTTCCAGGAGAAACTGACGCTAGAATGGCCACCTAACGACAGAGAAGCCGTTGTTCGCGCATCGCTTCTTCGCAATTGCATCATTCACAACATGGCGCGTGCTGATGCACGCTTGGCTCAGGTGTCGGATTACGGTGTCACAAACCCAATCGAGCTTACGGTGGCAGATGTTCATTCCATGGGGACGATGGCACGACGGGTCGCTCGACACCTGTACCACGAGGCCGACGAGAAGTTCTTCTCTAACGACTCGATAGGGGATTAGCTCGTTGAGTGTCCCGGTGAAGGTTCGTTGAGAATAGAAAAGGCAAGAAGCACTATGCCCAATGACCTAGACCAATACCAAAACCCCCTGATCACCCGTTACTCCTCGCCGGAGATGAGCGAGATCTGGTCGCCGCGGCGGAAGTTTAGTACCTGGCGGCGGCTGTGGGTGGCGCTGGCCGAGGCGGAGGCGGAATTGGGGCTGCCGATTTCGGGGGCGCAGATCGCGCAACTGAAGGAGCATGTGGAGGATATCGACTTTGAGGTGGCCGGGGAGTATGAGCGGCGGCTGAGGCACGACGTGATGGCCCATGTGCGGGCCTACGGCGACGCCTGCCCGGACGCCCGGGGGATTATCCACCTGGGGGCGACCAGTTGTTTTGTGACCGACAATACGGACCTGCTGCTGTTGCGCGAGGCGCTGGGGCTGGTCGGCCGGCGGCTGGCAGCGGTGATCCACTCTTTGGCGAAGTTTGCCGCGGAGTATCGCGATCTGCCCTGCCTGGGCTTTACGCACTTCCAGCCGGCCCAGCCGACCACCGTGGGCAAGCGGGCGTGCCTGTGGGCCTACGATTTGGTGCTGGACCTGGAGGAGGTCGAGCGGCGGCTGGCGAGCCTGAAGGCCCGGGGACCGAAGGGGACGACCGGCACGCAGGCGAGTTTTCTGGAACTGTTTGAGGGCGATCACGAGAAGGTCCGCCGGCTGGAGCGGCTGGTCTGCCGGAAGATCGGCTTTGACCAAAGCTACGCGGTCACCGGCCAGACGTATCCGCGGAAGGTCGATTCGCAGGTGCTCGCCGCCCTGTCGGGCATTGCCCAGAGCGCGCAGAAGGCGGCCACCGATCTGCGGCTGCTGGCCCATCGCAAGGAGGTGGAAGAGCCGTTCGAGAAGGAGCAGGTCGGCTCCTCGGCGATGGCCTACAAGCGGAACCCGATGCGGAGCGAGCGGATCTGCTCGCTGGGGAGGTTTGTGACGGGCCTGGAGACGACGGCGGCGCAGACGGCGGCTACTCAATGGCTGGAGCGGACGCTGGACGACAGCGCCTGCCGGCGGCTGGTCCTGCCCCAGGCCTTCCTGGCGACCGACGCGGTGTTGCTGCTCTACCAGAACGTGGCCGGCGGTCTGGTGGTCCATCCGAAGGTGATCGCCGGGCAGCTTGAGACGGAGCTGCCCTTTATGGCCACGGAGAACGTCTTGATGGCGGCGGTGGCGGCCGGGGGCGACCGCCAGGAATTGCACGACAGGATCCGCCACCACAGCCAGGCCGCCGCGGCGGTGGTCAAGCAGGAAGGCGGGCGGAACGACCTGATGGAGCGGCTGGCCGCCGACAAGGCATTTTCCAAGGTCGACCTGGCCGCGGTGCTCGAGCCGTCGCAGTTTGTCGGCCGCGCCGCGGAGCAGGTCGAGGAGTTTATTGCCGAGGTGGTGGAGCCGATCCGCGCGAGGTACGCGGGGTCGTTGGACACCAAGGCGGACGTGGAGGTTTGAGCCGGCGAGCGGCACCGGCGGAGAAGCCGCCGGCGGCACCCTGTCGCCGCGTGGCTGCGGCGGCTAAACCGCAAGCGGGTTATTCTGCGCGGCGGCAATCGGCACAGATGCCGGTGACGAACATCCGGTGTCCGATCACCTGGAACTGGTGTTCGCCGGCCACGGCGTCGCGGATCTGTTCCAGGTCGGTGCTGTGGAACTCGATCAGCTTGTTGCACACCTGGCAATAGAGGTGGTCGTGGCTGGGATAGCCGTAGTCGTGCTCGTAGACGCTGCGTCCGCCGAGGGTCATCTTCCGCAACATGCCGGCCTCGACCAGCTCCAAGAGCGTACGGTAGACGGTCGGCCGGCTCACCTTGCGTTGGGTGATCAGCTCCTGGAGGTGTTCGATCAGCTCATCGGCGTCGAAGTGGTCGTGATGGCTGAAGACGGTCTCGACGATCAGCCGGCGTTGCTGGGTGATCCGCTTACCGCGGCCTTGCAGAAACTGACCGAACCGTTCTGCCGGCGGCAGCTTGACCTGAACCGAGCGGAGCGAAAAGCTTCCGGACATGATGCCCCAGGTTACCCGATCTCATCCAAGAGCCGCTCGATGGCAATCTCGAGCTTCTCCTGCGTTTCGTAGGTACCCTCGGCGATTTTCGCGCGAATTGCGTCCACGCGATCCTGGCGAATCTCGGGTACTGCCCGGGCGTCGTCTACCAGCCGAGCCGCATCGGAGATTTCCAGTTCGTCCTTGATCGGCGTGGAATCCGGCTGCCCGGCGGGCCGGGAAACCCGAGAACTGTGCGGCGGGCCGATCGCTTGGGGACCGTGCAAATGAGCTGGGCCGTAAATGTGCATCCTTCTCCTCCATTAGCGCCAAGGCGTCTTCGGCCCTGGCAAACATCTCTCACGTTCCGCCGGCGCCGCGCTGGCGATGCAGTTTGAGTCGACGAGCAGGCAGGTCCATGCCAGCACTCGTGTCATCGGTTCTCCCGTGCGGGCGGATTGAAGCAAACCAAAAACACCCCACTGGTATCGAAACGTGTCTCTTCATGACCTGTAACGCCTGTGAGGGCGCGTCGTTTTTTCGAGTCAGGTGTCGCGTAACCGGTTGAACTATTCGGACAACGTGGTCTTGGTGAAATTGCACGACGGGCGTTGACTGAACGCGACCTTGGCAACCAGGATCACCTTCGGGAATACTCCCATTTTGCACCAACGCGGCCCGGCGGCCAAGTGGACTTCCTGTTGGGGCGCATCGTGGGGACGCGCTTGATATACGGATTTTCACCGGTGAGGGTTCTCCCCGGAACCGGCGGTTTTCTGCAACCGACCGGATCGTGCCGGGCCGGGGATTATAGGCGCCCGTAGGGATTTGGACAAGATCGACCGCGGGTGCCAAATCGCGGTTTTTTGGGGATTTCCCAGATGGCCGGGGGGGGTCGAGGGAATCATGTTTCCCCAGTCAAATCACCATCATGGGGGGATCGCGGTGCGGAATCCCGACTTCCCGCGCGAAACTTCTCGTCGCCTCGGCGGTTTATGTGACTGTGAGGCGTTTCAGTCACCTTCCCACAGGCGAGGAGAAACTGATGGTGCGTAGGGTCTTGCCCATGGTGTTGACGGCCCTGGCAGTCGTCGTTCTGCCGCAGATCGTGGCGGCAGCGGAAACAGAGAATCGGCCGGAGCGTCGCGGGCCACCGTGGACGTTCGGGCGAGCCGGTGGCCGGCTCGACATGGTGCGGCCACTGGAGGGGCCGCGTCGCGGCCCTGCGGACTTCGTCGGAGGCGTCTGGGACGGCTGGGCCGAAGCTTCCAGCGCTCAACCGGCTCGGTCACGTCGGCCGGGGCCTCCGGATGCCGCGCCGGGACCGCGCCGCCGGCCCGGACCTCCGGACGCCATGACGGGACCACCGGGGCCATTCGGTCCCGGGGATCTCATGCGAATGCTCAGGGGCGGCCGGCCCGGACCTCCGGACGCCGCGACGGGGCCGACGCGTCGAGGCAGCCGTGGAGATTTCACGCGAGGGCGCAGGGGCGGCCGGCCCGGACCTCCGGACGCCGCGACGGGGCCGACGCGTCGAGGC
>CAZUAM010000045.1:13785-19099 GCA_964618095.1 uncultured Planctomycetaceae bacterium
GCCGTGGAGATTTCACGCGAGGGCGCAGGGGCGGCCGGCCCGGACCTCCGGACGCTCGCTCGGCTCCGTGGCGTCGACCTGGACCTCCAGGTGCCAGAGGGCAGGGCCGCTACGGGCCGCCGCGCGCTATGCGAGGAGTTGGCCGTCGACCGGGACCTCCGGGTGCGGGACGGCCGGGCATGGCGCGACAGGCGCATCGTCGCCCGGGGCCTCCAACTGGCGGCCCCGGGGTTGGACTGCTCAGTCCGAAGGTCCTGTTCACCCGTTTGGACAAGGACAAGGACGGAAAGCTGAGCCTTGAGGAATTTGCGGCCGGGATGGGGCGACTGCGCCGGATGACGTTTCCGGGCGGCCGGCCGGCGCCGTACGGACCCGGGGCGCCGGGCGCCGGCACCAGGAGGCCGCCGGGAAGAGCGGACAAGGGCGGTCCCCGGGCCCTTGGCGCCGAAGCGTTTGGCAAAGCGGCTGCGGCTTTGATTGGACGCAGCATCAGGTCCAGAGGACGGTTCGGATGGCGAGGGATGGGCGCAGAAACCGGCCCGGGCCCCGGGAGAAGGGCCACCCGGCCCGAGCCGAAGAGAACGCCCAGCCGACGCGACTGGACCGAACGTCGCGAGCAGATCCGCAAGCAGCTCATGGAGAAGTACGACCAGAACAAGGACGGCAAGATCGACGACGCCGAGCGGAAGGCTATTTGAACGGTCCCAGCGCCGGCCGCAGGGGCCCCGGCCGCCGAAATAGGATCGCGTGGCGACCTTTTCCAACTCGCGGCAATCCGTACGCCCGGCGGGGTGACGACCGCCCTGCCGGGCGTTTTTTTATTGTCTGATTCGGTCGGTTGGCGAGAGTGAACCTGGAACTAATCCCGGATGTCTTACGTATAAGAAAGAGGTGGGGATGAAGCATGGAAAGACGGAAGGGAGTATTAGAGATAACGAAACCTGGTGACGAGCCACTCCGTGGCGACGTGTTGGAGTCTCGGGCCAAGCGAGGTGTGGGTAGTAAGGGCACGTTCTCGGCTTGCTTCATGACAACGGCAGACGGCCGGGGGGAGGAGTCCCATGAAAAGCGAAAAACAGGATTTCGCCCGCGCACTGCTGATCGCCCGCGATTACTGGGATGTGCCGGTCCGCGTTCGGCTGGGGCCGTACGTGCGATTCATTCGCCGACTCGACGACGAGTTGGAGAAGCTGGTTGCCCGCTGGGCTCACACGGCCGCGCCCAACGCACCGGGCCGGCGGCGAAGGAAACGTTAGGGGGGCGGACGGCGGAAGCGCAAGCGGCGGGGCTTGCTCCGCGCTGATTATCAGTGTGAGCAGTGGTGCTTACCGTCCGCCTTTCCTATTTTCTGTGGATTTTTTGCGTCTTGCCTCCCAGAGCCGGGGCGTTACTGCATTTCATGCCGGGCGCCCCGGCTCGTCCTTTCTTGCTCCGAAGCAGCCGTCTCCTGCCTGGAGCCTATCCCAGAACCAGACGCACGAGCAACGGGTGGCCGGGATCGAGCGCAGCGGCCCCCAGGAAGCGAAGCCCTGGGGCGTCGCCGACCAACGCTTCGCGTCCGTGCCCGTCCGCCGCCAGCGAGCCCGATTTCCCGCTTGCAGCCGGCCAGTCGATCGCTTGCAGGGCATCAGCGCAGCAGCCACTCGACGGCGGCTGTTTCTCTGTGTTGCTCTTTCCCTGGAAAGAGAGTCAAGTTATCCGGCTGCCCGGCGGCCTTGTAGGCGGCGGCCACGACCGGCGGCGGCTTGGGCCCCTCGCCGGCCAGCCACAACGGATGCGGCGCCGAGAGCGCGATCATGCCCGGCAGGTCGCCGTACTTGGCCCCGCCGGGGAGGAAGTCGGGATCGTCGAGGGCCGTCAGGTCAGCGAACCGAAAACCGTCCGTGTCGATCATTGCCCCGTCGACTGCATCATCGGCCTGCGCAGAGGCCGCGGCCACCCAATGTCCGGCACCGGCCAGCCCGACCAGGTAGACCTTCTCTGCGGGAGTATCACCGCTCTTGAGCAGCGCGACTGTTGCGAGCACGTCGTGCACCCGCTTGGAGAATACCGGGTGGTTGTATCCGAAGGTGTATCCGGCGTAGTCTTTGTTGACCAGCCGGGCCTTGGCCATCGGCTTGCCCTCGGCGTTGAATTCACCCTGGCCGAACAGATCGACCCCGACGACCGCCACGCCGGCGGAGAGCAGTTTGCGGACACTCGCTTTGGACGCACCTTCTTCGTCGAAGAGCGACTGCTTGCCCATTCTATCGATCCAGATGACGGTCCGTTTATTCCACGATTTCGGTTGGAGCCGAACGGCCGGCAGCTCTTCGCCTTCGGCCGTATGGCGGACGAGGAACTTCGCCATCCGCCAGTCGCCCAGGTCCTGTTCCTGGAGGTCGGCGGCCCGGACCGCTTCCGGCTGGGGCAACCCGCGGCCGATCATCACGTCGAGCGCCCCGCCCACGATCTCGCGGTAGCGGGCGAGGCCTTCCTTGTCCTTCGGCAGCAGGGCGGCCATCTGCTTCCGGGAATCTTCGGTGATCCACCTGAGCAACGCCCGCTCGTGCTCGTCGCCGCCCGGGGGTCGGGGATGCTCCTCGTCCCAGACGCCCATTTCCGCTTTTGAGAGCGGTTTGTAGTCCTCCTCGACGATCGGCTCTTCGAGACCCAGCTTGAGGTGCCTGTTGAGCCAATGGTACATCACCGCCCGGCTGACGTAGTTGTAGTTGTGTCCGAAGTGCACCAGCGGTCTGGCCATCACCAGGCCCTCGACGCCGAGCATCTTGTAGTGCTGCTTCAGCTCGGGCAGTCCCTTGGTGGCGATCTCCTTGGTCCAGTCGTTGGCGGCCGTCATGCCCAGCGGCCGCGGCGAGATCAGGGCCGCCAGCTCGATGTTGCCGGTGCCGACCCGCAGGTAACAGGCGTTTTCGCAGGTGCAGCCGCCCTGCATGGCGGTCGAGACCATCACCGCCGGAAAGGCCACGGCCGGCCGGGGATCGACCGCGCAGAGGATGAACGTCTGGGTGCCGCCGCCGCTGGCGCCGGTCACCGCGATCCGCTTGGGGTCCACCTCCGGCAGCCCGCCGAACCAGTCGAGCGTGCGAATCGAGTTGTAGGTTTGTAGCCCCATCATGTTTTGCATCCGGAGCTCGGCCTGGGGGCTGAAGTATCCCCAGTTCTCGGGCGTGTTCATCTTCTCCCTTATGCCCGGCCGATGGACGATCTGCTGGCTGTCGGCGTAGCCAACCATGTCGTACTGGAACACCACGCATCCCATCCGAGCGAGCTGGACGCAACGGGCCTGGATGGGATGGCGGCCGCCGACTTCGAAACGCTCCTCACCACCCACGATCTGCTGGCGGATGGCCTTCGGCCCGGCGTCGTGAAACCGCCCGCCCGACCAGTGCCCGTGGGGACAGAGCACTCCCGGCAAGCGGCCTTCGCGGCCCTTGGGGCGATAGAGGCTGCCGGTGACGAAATGGCCGGGGTAGCTTTCCAGGTAGACCTTTTCGACGGTGTATCCTTCGCGGTCCACTTTGCCGTGGATCACCGCGCTGGCCGGTGTTTTGGTGGGCATGGGCCACAGGCCGGTGGCCACCAACATCTGCCGGCGGACTCGTTCACTCCGTTTGGCCCAGGCCTGGCGCGACGCACAAGGATGAAACGGGAAGTAGCCGTTGAGGTCCTTCAACTTGCCGAGTCGTTTGTCGTGGGGGAGCCGGCCTTCGGGCAATACCCGGGGGGCTTCGGCCCGGGCGGCAGTTGCCAGCCCAAGCACGATGAACGTCAAGACGAGGCGTGCAGCCAGCGGTGGCAGGGCGTGCGAGGCGGGATTTCTCATGGGACGTTCCTCCGGCGAGTCTTTCGGATGGGGAAGGGGACTTGAACGCAGCATCCGTTATACTACAGCCAGAGCGGCCTGCCAATCTTTTCGTTTCCTTTCGCGCCTGGCCCTACCGGGGGATGATTCTCGGGTTGCCCCGACCGCGTGCGGTCTTGTACGATGGTGGCAGTGCTCCAACACACTTCGAGTATCGAGCTTGACCGTTTAGCGGGGCCGGTTGCGGCCCGCTCGGATGTGCACCAAGACCCGACAAACACGGGCGGCAAGCCGCCCCGCTAAACTCGTCAGTTCGAGTGTGTCGGAGCGGCAGCCGCCGGTCCACATGCCACTTTTTCGCACGCCATGAGGGGTCGCCCGCATGTCCAAGCAGCAGACGGTCATCTACCACGCACGCACGCCCCAGGACGCCCACCTGCTGCGAAACCTGTTGGCCCAGCAGCAGATCGAGGCGGTCGTGCTGGGCGCCGCATTGAAGGCTGGTTTGGGGGGTGACGCATTAGGCTGGGCGGGCTCGGCCCAGGTGGCCGTGGCCGAGGATGACGCAGAACGGGCACGGCAGATCGCCCTGGAGTTCGACAGAGAGGCGGCAGCTTCGGCGGCAAGCCCAACGGCGGAAGGCCCGCAGCCGGAGGCGCCGGTGACGGCGATGCTGGCAGACGCCTGGCCGCGGTGTCCGGAGTGCGGCGCCCCGCGGTCCACCCGATGCCCGATCTGCGGGACCGCCGGCAGCGATTTTTCGCCGGCCGACATGGGTTTCGTCTGGATACCCGAACCGGAGGATGCGGGCCAGGGATCACCCTCCTGTAGTTGTGGGCCGGGCGGATGCACGCCCGCGGCCGCCGAGACGGAATCCACCGGGACCGACCAATCTCAGCCGGAGAAGCCCGCCGAGTTGCTGATGTGTCCGACCTGCGACGAGCCGTTTCCGCCGCAGTACCCGCGGCTGTGCGAATGGTGCGGCCACCAGTTCGCCGACGGCTTCGCGATCGACCTTCCCCAAGGCCCGATCGAGCAGATCAACAGCCGGGTGATTGCCGTGATCGTAGGTCTGCTGGCGTTGGCGGCGGCGATGGTGGCCTATTTGATGTTCATCGTTCGCTGACCCGGGCGTCTCGGCGCAACAACTCGGTCACGGCGACTTTGTCAGTCTTGCCTTTGGGGGCCTCTTGGCGACATGAGGCGGGTTCGCATGGAGCCTAAGTCAATGCCGCACCAAGTGATCTCTGATCCATTCGACCAACTTCTCGCGAGACAGATTCCCCGAAGCCAATGATAGCATGATCTGCTCAGCGAGGTCCACGGTCACTTGGAGTTCCCATCCATTCAGGACGAGAAAGGTCTCCATGGCGGCATGGCCGACCCGTTTGTTTCCGTCCACAAACGGATGGTCGGAGACCAGCGAGAAGCACAGCGCGGCTGCCTTTTCTTCCAGAGTGGGATAGAGTTCTGCGCCGGCAAACGTCATTTGCGGCTGAGCGAGCGCCG
>CAZUAM010000046.1:0-10004 GCA_964618095.1 uncultured Planctomycetaceae bacterium
CATGGTGCCCGGAAGGGGGCGTCTATTGGAAGGCCAATTTTCCTGGAAACTACTGATTAGTCGGATGAGCCTCAATTAAGTGTTATATCAAAGAGGATCAAGTGGCACCGGCGAGACGCCGGTGCCACTGTGTTGACGCCAGATTCGCCCTTAATTGACGGTATTGGGGCAAGCCCGCCCGCTCAACAGCGCCATGGCGGCGCTCAACTGACCTGCGGTCCAGCCAGACTCACCGCGTCCCGTCCAGCCCGTCGGGAACGCCATGGACAACTTGCCGATACTTCAGACAAGGAGAGAACTCGTGTGCAGTAGACCGCCTGCGGCTGCACTGGCCGTGATTCTATTGTTTGCGGGCACGTCCGACTCGACGCGTGCCAGCCAGCAAGATGTGGTTCGGTTGGATGGACCGGTCGTGATACGCTTTGAGTATCCGTTGGACAGGCTGGCCGTGCCGAGGAGCCAGTTTGGGGTGTTCAAGCACGAGGAGCCCGGGCACGTGCTGCGCGTTAGCCAGCAGTGGGAGAGCATCGAGCGACCGGACGGGGCTCGCCCGGCGGGATTGCTCCGCATAGAATACAGCCTGCCGAGCTTGTACCTTGGGTGGTGGCTGAAGCTGGGTGGAGGCAATTGGAGCGGGCACCGAGACGGCCTTCTGGTACTCAGACTCCATCTGACGGAAAACACGGCCCCAGTGATGAAAGTGGAGTTGAAGACCGCGGAAGGGGACACTCCCCATTTCGTCTACGTGCGGCTTACCAGGAAGCACCGTCAGCAGTCGAAACGCGCCGGATTTGCCGACGTGTCCGTTGCGATTTCGGCCTTCAAGATTCGCGACCTGTCGCACCTGGCCGAACTGGTCATCGTACTTGAGGCGGACCGACTCCCCCGCCAGCACCGCCAAGGCGAGTTGCTGATCGACTCGATTCGGCTGGTCAGCAACCGGGAACAGTTGAGGGAGCGGGAGGACGGGGAACCGACTGCAAAGGAGCCACTTACCTTGCCGGACGATTTAGGGCAACTGGCCTTCCAGTGGTTTCAGGACAACTGCCACCCCCAGACGGGCATGGTGCTCGATCGGAGCCCGAACCGCAAGAGTCATGGGCAACCCTCGGGAATGTCGAGCATTGCCGGGGCGGGATACCATTTGAGCCTGCTGCCGGAGTGGGTTCGGCAGGGTTGGCTCAGCCGGGAGAAGGCGGAGCATCAGGCTGTCGTGGGGCTGAAGTTCGCTTCGTCCACCCTGCCGCATTATCACGGCTTGTTCTATCATTTCGTGGACTGCGAAACCGGTAAGCGGCACGGACAATCGGAAATCTCTATCCTGGATTCGGCCATCTTCCTAAACGGCGCCATGGTGGCGGCCGAGGCCTTCGGCGGCGAGACGGCCCGGCTGGCGGATGCGCTGATTGACCGGGCCGACTGGCCCGCGCTGCTGACGCGGCATCCGAAAACCGGCAAACCATTGCTGGCGCTCGGTTGGACTCCGGAAAAAGGGCTACTCACTGCGGCGGACGTCCGCTCCAGCGAGATGGCCATGCCCTACTTCCTGGCCGCCGGATCACGCTCTCACCCCATCCAGCCGGACTGCTGGTATCACACCGACGTGGTCCGCGGCGAGGTGGCCGGGCACCAGATCCTCAATCCGACCCACCCGTTGTTCACGGCCCTCTACGGGCTGGGATGGCACGATCTGAAGGGGCTCGTCGATCGCGACCGCGTTGACCTCGACGCCAACGCCCGAGCTGCCTCCATGGCCAACCGCGACTTCTGCCGGCGGCTGGCCGGTCAGTTTGCCACGTTTCGGCCGGAGGCGGGAGGATGGTGGGCGATCAGTGCCGGGGACGCACCGGCCGGTTACATCGCGCCGGGACCGATCCGCGAGCACCTCGACGGCACGGTCTGGCCGCTGGCGGCCCTGGCCAGCCTGCCGTGGATGGAGAAGGAGCTCGAGGCCGACCTGAAGCGATGGCGGAGCAGCCCGACGTGGCAGAGGGTGTGCGGCCCATACGGGCTGGCGCCGCTGAACCTGGACCGCGACTGGGTGGGCAGCGACCTCTTGGCGATTGACCTGGGTAGTTTTGCGGTCGCCCTGGCCAACCTACGCAACCGCACGGTCTGGGATCTCTGGATGCGGCACCCGGTGGCCACGGGGGCACTGCGTCGGCTGGAGTACGCGAAACGTCGCGCGGTTTCCCGTTAACCTGGGACGATTCGCGGTCCGGTCCTGGGAACCAGGGTCGTTGGAACTGCCAATCCAGGGCACATATGTTCCCAGCAAGTGCTCGGCCCACGTCATGCACGGGCCCAACTGCCGGGTGGTCCAGGGCGGCCACCACCGGGGATTCGGCAAGGTGCGGCTCCACGTCCTCCGGGTGGGATACCGGGCGGCGGTGGGGCACCTTGATCGCCACCGGGTGGTCCTCCTGGCGTAGTTCCGACAGTCTTCGCCCGATTGTTCGGTTCGCTCATGATCGAACCCGGCTTGCGACGCGGGTTTCAGCGGGGATCCGTTTTGCCCGGGATTATCGCAGGTGCCGCCCGCGATTGCCGGGGCCCCCTCTCCATAAGTCCAATTCTGGCAGTGACTTAGGGCTACCGGTCTGTCTGATCGGGAAACTTCCGATCCCCGGCGTGAAGTGGGCAATCCCCCCACTTGGCCAGAAATCTTCCCAGGTGGAGTGCGCTCGGGGCATGGTTGTCGTCTTGGATACTTGAAGTCCAGAAAAGTGGCGAGTCTGGAAGGAATCAAGGTCATGACCATTTTGCCCGAGTCCCTCAGCGATTCTCCAGAAGGCCTGCGGCCGCCGTGCCCGTCGGGGCATCACGTGTACCGGGCTCTTGGGGAGATCGACCGTGACGCAGGGCTCGGCAAGGATCGTCGACAAACGGAACCGTGCGCGCAGCGCACCCCGATACTATCATAAGGGAGGTCGCCATGGCCATTGGCTTGATCGGCAGTTTTCCGGGCAGGCGGGTGCAACGCCCGAACGGCAAACTCGGACGCCTTGCCGAGACCGGAGGGACTGTGAAGCAGGGCGAGGGGGCGTTGGGCATTTCCGCGCCGAGACATGCGAACGGGTCCCAGGAGAGCCCGAAGGAGGTTCACGAGAGTCCGAAGCCGGACACCCCATTTCGATTTGTGGGGCGACTGGTGATCGCTTTCACCCACGCCGTGGTTCTGCTGGGGATCGTCGGTTTACTGCTGTGGCAGGTGATGGCGTTCGCGTCTCGCTCCAAAGACGCCTATGCCCAGATCGTCGCGGCACCTCTGTTCGAGGTCCGATCTCCCGTTGACGGGGTATTCGTGGCGGACCAACATATGCCCAACGGGACGCAGTTAAGCAAAGGCCAGTTTCTGGGTTGGATTCGATCGCCGCAGCTTGACGCGGCGATCCGAACGACGCAACGGAAGCTGGATGCCTTGAAAGAACGAGAGCTGTTGCTGGAGCAGCGTGGGTCCGAATTCCACCACCCTCTTTCCAGACCGAATTCGGACCGGGAGTTCCGCGAATGCGCCGCAGAGATCGTTGAGGTGCAGAGCGATCTCGATCGTCTGCTGCGGAGTAAGCGGGCGTGTCGCGTCGTCAGTCCCGTGAACGGGCAGATCAGCAACGGCGGCTTTTCGGGCAGCAAGGCCGTTGAGACGAATGATACGGTGGCCTATGTCTGGCCCGACAACGGTGATCTGCTGGTCGAGGTGAAGGCTCCGCTGAAGGCCGTTCACCGGCTGATTCAAACGGATCAGGTCGAGGCGGAGTTTTCCACGGTAGGCGGGCAAGCGTCGGTTACGGCCCGGCCGATCGCCGGTTCCCTTCGCGTTTTTACTCTGGACCGTGGAGCGGGAAAGAAGAAGGAGCTCTGGGGTATTCTCCAGTGCCAACCCACCTCCATTCCGGAAAGCGTCGCGTATCCGGGTCCCATTGGCGTGCTTTAGTCGAAAGGACATTCAAGCCATGAAACGCGTCTATTTGCTGATTGGCGTGCTCGTGCTGCTGTTTTCGATCGGGAAGTTTGTGCTCTTTCCCTCTCCCACGTCCGCATCGTTGCGAATCTCACCCGAGCTGGCGGTTCCGACGAGGACTGGGGGCAATCTGCCGACGTTGGATTATCCATCCGCAGTTCCCAGTACATCGCTGCCAGGCAAAGGGGGGGCAAGCGAAGACGGCCCAGATACGGAGGCTTCCCTAAAGACGCCCCAGACCCTGCCGGGCTTGGTAGTGCCGGCGGAGCGGGTGGCGATTCGGGCGAATCGTCCGGGGACCATTGGCAAAATTCCCGTGGGCGAAGGAAGTTCGGTAGTTGCCGGTCAAGCGGTGGCCCAGATCGACGATCGGGAGATCCTGGCCGAACTCGAGCGACAAACCGCCCGCATCGCTTCTGCGGAGTCGCTGGCCAAGGAGGCGGAGGCCCTGGTGGATTTGGCCGAGTACAATCATCGTCTCACGCAGCGACTCTCGCAGAAACAGATCGCGGCCAAAGCGGCCCTGGTGGAGAGTGGACTGCGTGCCAAGGCGGAAGCAGCGAAACTGGCTGCCCTGCAAGGAAACGTGGCCGTAGCACAACACGAAAAAACCGTGCTGAGGCAGCGGTTGGCGAAATATCGAGCGATTGCACCTTTCTCGGGCTGCGTCACGGAGATTCTGCGGTACCGCGATCAATACGTGGACCAGGGCGAGGTGATCTTGTGGATCGAATCGCACCAGAAACAACTGAAGCTCCACCTGTCCGCCGATCTGATTGAGGAGTGTGGAGGAGCGCTCGATCGGCTCCAGGTTTCCATGCTGGTGCAGGAGGACCAGTGGGTCGACTTGGAAGTTGATACGCTCAAGCCGAACTACAACCCCGACGGCTCCCGCACCGTGTTGTTCAACATCGGGCCCAAAAGCAAGCTGCTTACCGGGCAGATCGTGAAGACGAAGGTCTCGCTGCGGGGAGAAAAGTCGTGAATCGGCCAACGTTCGCAATGATCGTGTTCGGCATGGTGTATCTCGGCCTGCTTGTCATCTTTGTGTCTGCGGTGCCGACGGATAACACGGGTGTCACCTGGTGGCTCTGGATTCTGTGCGGAGCCGGCGCCCTTTCCGCCACGGCCGTGGAGTTGACGCTGGTGCTCTTCTGGTTAGGGCTAAGGGTCACGGGCATGCTGCATAAGGATCCATACGTTCCCCTGAGACTGAGTGCCGAGGACCGGCGCGGGCTGGCAGAGAAGTCACCTGCGGTGGCGATGCTGATGCCGGCCCATCGAGAAGTCAGCACGCCGGAGGACGCGGAGGCCTTCGCCACACGGATCGTCGAGATGTTGCGTCGGACGCCTGGCTACGCGGAGCTGTTTCTGCTTTTCGATTCGCCCAAGGATCAGCACCAGAACGAGTTGGCGGCCGTCGAGAAGATCAAGGCTACCTTGCGCCGGGACGGCCGCCAGGCGGACGTTTCCCGAGTCCACATGGAAACGTATCGCGACAAGCCCAAGAAGATGAAGAACAAACCCGGCAGCATCGACATGTGGCTGGCCCGTTATGCCGACAAGTACAAATACATGTTCGTGCTGGACGCCGATTCCTCGCTGCTGGAAGCGGATCCCTCGGTCCCTGAGACGTGCGACCCCCTGGAGCGGCTGGTACTGACCCTGGAACGGCATCCTGAGATCGCCATGGTCCAGGCAGCGATTAAGGTTCATACGGAGCGGACGTTGTGGGGATGGTTCCAGACGGTTGGTGCCCGCATGGCTTCCCGATATCACGGCCTGCTCTACAAATGGTTGCTGGAGGGGACAGTTCCTTCTTACGGGCACAACGTACTGTTCCGGGTTTCGGACTTCTCGAAACACGTTGCCAACACGCTGGAATACCTGAGTCATGATTTTCTGGACGCCGCAGATTTGCAAACGGCCGGGCGCAAATGTATCCATACCTACGCGGTGCTGACCGGCGAGGAAGGTGAGGCGTCTCTGCTGGGTTACGTCACGCGCGATTTGCGCTGGGCCCGCGGCAACGCCCAATGGGTGAACTACTGGGTCACCAAGCCGGCAATTCCGCTGGGAGCCAGGATCTATCTGGGCATCGGGATTCTCTGCTACGTCTGGCCACTTCTGGCGAGCCTGCTGCTAATCACGTCGGCCTTCCTGCTTGGGGCCGAAGTGCCGCTGATCAGTTCGGCCCAGCCATGGTCCGTACACCTGCTGCTGGCGCTGGTCTTGGCGTCGTTGATCCTGCCCAAGGCGTTGGCCAGCAGGTCGTTTTCCGAATTTCAGGGGAGTGTTCTGATCGGCATGCTGATCACCCCGTCCCTGATGTTGTGGCAAGGATTGTTGTTCATGTTGGGGGCCTTCGGAACCAAGTGGACGATGCGGGGCTCGCGGACCGCGAAGCTCGACCTGGAGCACGCCAAGGGTATCTTGCGGCTGTTTTTCCCAGTCTCGCTGCTGGGACTCGCGTTGTGGATTTTGTTCTTGGAAGGAATCGGCGCGGAGAGTTTCGGCCAGCTTATCATCAGTGCCCACGTGATGCTGCTGATCGGCAGTCCCTTGATTGCCCTGGTTCTCTCCTACCCTTTACCGGAGACTGGTGGAGCGGACGGGGATCAGCCCCAACTGGATCCTGTTCGCTTGGCTCCTCGAAGCACTACCGGGGGCGAGTCCTTGAACTTGGCCACCTGAGCGGCGGTGCCAATTCTGGCGTTTCGGCTTATTGAGGCAAAAGACTACGATCAGGATTAGCGGGAGAAAGCCATGAGTCCTCTGTCAAACGTGCACCGCGTGCGGACGACGTCAGGCGAATCCGAGCCTGGAAGCGCGGCTCCCATAAGATTGTCCCCCTCGGACTGGCGTATCAGGGTCGGCCTGTTGACGGTCGCCTTGGCCGCGCTGATACCGATGGGAGCCGCGCAGGCCCGGGCGGGCAACCTGCTGGAGGCGGTGAGCCGTTCGACGACCACCACTTGTGCCGAGATCGATAACGGCAATATTGCCTTGCTCACCCCGGGCAATTCGCAGCCGATCGCGTCGTACGTGATCGAGGCACGCCACCCCAAGTACAAATTCGATCAGGACTGCACCAAGGAAAACTTCGACGACAAGGACGGCGAGTGGGAGGAGAGTCTGCAAGAGGAATATGAGTTCGAGGATCCCGGCCGGTTCACGATCTTCGACGACGGGCTGACGGTGGTGGTCGCGGTTCGGTACCCGAAATGGTGGAGGCCTCAGGGGATGACCGCCGTCGGAGAGCGGGACACCGCCCCGGACGCCCATTTCATTGTGGTCTACAAGAAGGCCGGCCCCAAAAAGTACACCGAAGTGCTCGTCCTTTACCAGGACGGCAACGTTCGCCTGAAGCCGCTTCCGCGCGTCGATCAACCTGGCGGAGACAACGTCTTCGGCAGCTCCGTGATCGTCGGACCGGCACCCATCGCGGATCGTCCCTTCGTGGAAGTCAGTGCCGTGCAGTATCTGCGCGATTCCGACAGCCTGGAGATCATCTACCGCTCCGGAGAATCCGCCAACCTGCGTTTCGACGCGGTCACCAGGGAGTCGACTCGGGTGGAAGTGAAAGTCAACTACGCGACCCCGCCGGGTGTCGCCCTCGCGACGCTTCGGTCGATGTACGTGGCCGACGACAATGCCGACGTGGAGCGTGTGGCCTGGATGGGGGCAGACGGTCAGGCCGGGGACCAGCACGTGATGGCGTTTCGCCGGGCTCAGGGCAGCGAGTTCTTATTCAAACGAGACACCGCGTCGACGAACCACAACACGTCGGCCCCCGATATTTGGATCGGGAGTTTTGAGTCTCCCACCACACGCCAGCCGACGATGCTCTTCCTCTTGTCGGGGTTGGCGGTGGTGGGGATACTTGCCTTTTGCCTCTACCCTCCTCTGAGGAAGAGTGTGGCAGACTGAGCAAGAGGCGACCGGGCGTGCGGCTCGAGCTTCAGGTGACGGATCTTCGCTGCTGATCCGTCGATTTCGATCTTGTCGGCGATAGGCGTCTTGCAGGCGGCAGACGGGGTTGGCTCTTGGGGAAGTAATTCAGCTTGTGCATCTTCCGCCGAATCTTCAGATAGCCTTCCTGCAAGTGGGGATAGAACACCTACTGCAGAGAAAACGGGGCGCATCCCCAATGTGGCATTTCGGTTCTGGCTCAGATCGACAAATGCGGCACCACCAGGGGCCGACGTGCCGTCGGCCGCTAAACGTGTTGGTCGGCCGCGTAATGGTGTTTAGCGGCCGCGTAATGGTGTTTAGCGGCCGCGTAATGGTGTTTAGCGGCCGCCGGGGCGGCGGCCTTGTGCAGACTTCTTATTTTGCCGGGCCCCGGCTAGTTTGCCCTTTTTTCCATTGAGCCGGACCATCCACCGGCCGGTCTGCCGGCAATACCACGGTCTTGCCGTGCGACCCATCTTTGACCTTCCTTTCGTGAGAAAACACGGCGAAGACCAAGGAGGGTATGATCGGCCTCATGGTGGTGACGACGGGGCCGTTTTTCTGTCCACCACGCCATCCACTGGATTCTGGCGGACTCTCTGGGGGTCGCCGCAAGTCGTTTCCTAGAAACGACTTGCGAAGTGGGCGATACTGGGCTCGAACCACTGACCCCAAGCTTGTCGAGCTAGTGCTCTAACCAAAAAGAGCTAAACGCCCCGGACTGAAAACGTTGGAATAGAGGCCTTACAGCAACCCACGTCTACTCTACTTCGGGCTCCGTCGTGCGTCAATATGCGGTGTCTTGCGTTGGTTCTCTGTAGACGCGCTCCCGGATGTTCACGGTATCGTCGCTGCGAATCCCAGTGGTCCGACACGTCTAAAGCGACGAGCACCACGGTGGGCTTGTGCAAAGGTGCCCTCTGAATCCACCGCCCGCCAGCAACCGGTGACCTGGAAGGAAGGTTACGGCGGGTGGGCGACCGGAGGGTTTCTGTCCAAAGCCCATTGACCTCTAGTCGATCAAGTACGAGAATCTACGCTTTGTGGGAAATCTCCGGCACTAATGCCCTAAGGACCGTTCCTTTTTGCACTTGTGCCCGAAGCCCCCCCGGTTCCACGCTCCTTGTTCGCACATGTGGAAAGGATGGTTCATGACAAACATTTACGTGGGGAACTTGTCGTACGATGCCACCGAAGAAGACATTCGCCAGGCGTTTGCCGAATACGGTGAGGTATCCTCAGTCAACATCATCAAGGATCGTGAAACCGGGCGTCCCCGTGGTTTTGCATTTGTGGAGATGCCTGACAGCGATCAGGCAAGAGAGGCGATTGAGAAAGTCAACCTTGCTGAGATTGCCGGCCGCTCGGTTAGCGTCAATGAAGCTCGTCCCAAATCCGACCGCCCCCGACGAGGTGGCGGCCGCAGAGGGCGGTGGTAGTGGGCTGCCGGACGGCTGAGTGGATCGACACCGGGACGCGCGTTGCACCCACTTCTGGCGGCGTCTCGGTCAGCGTGGCCATGTTTCGCGGCATCACCGTTTAGCGGGCGGGGCTGCATTCACCTGCGGTAAGGGATTCGACCGCTGGGACTTGTGACAACTCCGCGGGAGAACTTGGCGCCGTGGGATTGAGCGGCGTCCTCTGATTTTCGACGACGGCGTTTTGCCGGTCTCCCGGTGATTTGGGATAATACGTCGAAGATGGCGATTCGACCCAACCGGCAACGAGATTCGAGATGCGCAGGCGGATAGCAGCGGGCGACGGGTCCTTGGGAGAACATTGCGCGGGTGAGACGACCAGCGGAAGGTTGCGCCCTCTTGTCTTCGCTGCACTGGTCTTTGGGGCCGCGATTCCGCTCGACGCGGCAACTCCGAAGCTGGTGACCGCAACGGGTCTGGGAACCGCCGGCGACGACGACTTGCAGGACGGTGCCGTTGCCAACGTCGGTACGATCTACGTCGTCGGCAATCTCGATCGCCCGCTGAAGGACTTGCCGGGCGACGTCGAAACGAGGAAGCTCGGCTCGCGGGAGGAGTCGTGGTATCGCTGTGGGTTTGTCGCCGTGCTGAGTCCTGACGCCGGCAAGCTG
>CAZUAM010000046.1:10014-19079 GCA_964618095.1 uncultured Planctomycetaceae bacterium
TCCACTGTCTTCAGTTCGCCCGGGGACAGGTTTTCCTGACTTCGGTGGCGCTGGGCGACGGCGGGATCTACGTTGGGGGATACGCCGTCCCGGAGTTTGCCCGGGCGATCAGGCCGTTTGAGGGGCTGTTCGGCGACGCCCAGAAGGCCAACGGCGTCCCGCTGCCAAATCCGCTGCCCGGAACGCCCCAACCGCCGGCGGCCAGCCTGCCGTCGCGGCCCGAGCGGGATGCCTCCGGAGGGCTCGAGACGCTCACGATCAAGACGCGTCACCACGGCGACAAAGGGGGTGTGCCGATCGTGATGCGGCTCCGCGAGGACCTCGGCGGGATCACGGCCGGGACGTTCCTCGAAGGCCATCACTACGCCTGGAACATCGCCATGCCCAGCTACGAGGAGGAATGGACACCGGTGGGCATGCAGGTTCTGCCCGGCGGCGATCTGATCGTGCTGCACGACGGCGGGGCACCGGTTCATCACTACTATGCACCCGACCACCTCAGCCGTCTCTCGGCGGATCTGCGGCGCCGGGCGTGGAGGTTCGACGTTTTCCACCCGGAAATCAAGACGATCGAGAAGATCCGGCAGCGGCGCGAAGGGTTGCGAAACTGGAAGTTTCCCGTCCTGGGACATATCCGCACGCTGCGGGCTCGGGGCGACGGGGCGGGCGGCTTCTACGTAGGCGGCTGGTCCGTCTCGATGACCTCGCGGGAGCCCTGGTGGTGTCCCTTTCTCTGGAAGCTCAATGACCGGGGGAAAGTCGTCTGGAAGGCGTATACCTTCGACCCGATGGGCGGCTCCGGCGGACGCATGGACGGACTGGTGTCCGACTCCGCGATCCGCTCCATGGCGGCCGACGACGCGGGTAACCTCTACGTGGCCGGAATCAGCGACGGGGGCAACACCGTGCTCCGCCGAGACCCGCACGACTACGGCAAACCGGGCGTCAAGTTTCGTCGAGCCTATGCCGGCATGAAGGGCCGCGAGCTGTACGTCGGACATCTCATGCGGCTGAGCGCCAAAACCGCAGACGTTCAGGCCGGCACCATGTTGGGCTCGTATGCCGAACAGGGATACGAACCGGCCTGGGTGGTCGACGTCGCGCCGCTGGCCGGCGATCGCGTGCTGGCGGTCGGCCGACACAATCGGAACTACCCCGCGACCGACGACGCGTGGTTCAAGGCATCGAGCCAGCGCGGCATGTTTCTCAAGGTGCTCACCGCAGACATGGAAGAGCTGTTTAGCGCCAACGTGCCCGACGCGGTTCCTTATGCCCTCGCCCGGCGGGGCGAGCGCTGCGTGATCGTGGGCATGGCCGAGAGCGGCGCATCGCCGGTTAGGGTTCCTCTGGTCGGCGAGCATGCCGGCGGCCTGGATGCCTATCTGATGGTCGTCGACCTCCCGCGGTAGACGTCTTTGTCTGCCGGGGAGCAGACGCCTTTGTCTGCGGGGAAACGGCCCGGGCGTGAAGGCAACCGGATGGAACCGTGTCCCCATCAGGGTCCCTGCCGGCCGTCTGGAAGGCCGCCTTGACGAGTCTGGACACCGGTCCGGCCTCGTATTAGCATGGGTGCGGTCAGACTCGGCCCTGCGGCTGGCCGGAATCGATCGGGGAAACTCCTCATAGTCGCGTAAAAAGGGAACATGCCATGGCCCGACAATCGAGCACCCAACACGTCAATCGCCGCGATTTCCTCAGACGGTCCGCCGCCCTGGGCGGTGTGGCCACGCTGGCCGGTTTCTGGTCGAGCCGGTCGGCGGCAGCGTCGAAATCGGCCAACGAGAAGCTCAGCGTGGCCTTCGTCGGCAGCGGCGGCCAGGCCGGCTTCAGCCTCGAGAATCTGAAGGACCAAAACATCGTGGCCCTGTGCGACGTCGACCGGCAGCGGGCCGCCGGGGCGTTCAAGCAGTTTCCCAAGGCCAGGAGGTACGGCGATTTCCGCAAAATGCTCGACGACATGCACCGGGAGATCGACGCCGTGGTCGTCTGCACACCCGACCACATGCACGCCCCCGCGTCGATTCGGGCGATGCGGCTGGGCAAACACGTCTACTGCGAGAAACCGCTCACCTGGAGCATCGAGGAAGCCCGCCTCATGGCCGCGACCGCGAAGAAATACAAGGTCGCCACCCAAATGGGAACCCAAGGCATGGCCGAGAACGGTTCGCGGGCGGGCGTGGAAGTCGTCCGCTGCGGCGTGCTCGGCGCGGTCCGCGAGATGCACGTCTGGACCGACCGCGCCAAGGGCTGGTGGCCTCAAGGCGTCAACCGGCCCAAGCAAACGCCGCCGGTGCCGAAGGGCTTGGATTGGGACCTCTGGCTGGGCGTGGCGCCCCGGCGGCCTTACCATCCGGCCTACGTGCCGTTTAAGTGGCGGGGCTGGAAGGATTTCGGCACCGGCGCGATCGGCGACATGGGCATCCACAACGCGGCGATGCCGTTCGTGGGCTTGAATCTGGGCCTTCCCCGCTCCGCCGAAATCGTGGAGACGTCCGGACTCAAAAGCGAGACGTTTCCGGCCTGGTCGATTCTGCGTTTCGAGTTCCCCGCCCGCGGCAAGCATCCGCCGCTGACGCTCCATTGGTACGACGGCGGCAAGAAGCCGTCGAGCGACTTGATCTTCGGTCGCGAAGTCGCCGGCAACGGTGCGATCCTGGTCGGCCGGCGGGGCACGCTCTACTCGATCGAATGGACCGGCGGCGACTGGCACCTGCTGCCGGAGGAGAAGTTCCGCGACTGGAGGCCTCCCGCGGCGACGGTCCCGCGATCAGCCGGCCATCACAAGGAGTGGGTTGCGGCCTGCAAGGGAGGCCCGGCGACGTTCTGCAACTTCGTCGATTTCGCCGCCCCTTTGACCGAGGTCATGCTGCTGGGTTGCCTGGCCCAGTGGGTGGGGAAGAAGATCGAGTGGGACGCGGCGAACATGAGGGCAACCGGCTGCCCCGAAGCCGACAAGTTCATCCGACGCGAGTACCGAAAAGGATGGGAGATCTAAATGGCCGGCAAGGGCAAGGTCAAAGTAGGGATCATCGGATCGCAATTCGAGGCGGACATCCACGCCGCCTCCTTCCAGATCATGCCGGATGAGGCTGAAGTGGTGGCCGTCGCCTCGCCGACGCCCGGACACCCCGAGGCGTTGGCAAGCAAGTACGGCATCCCGCGGGTGTTTCACGACTATCGGGAGATGCTCCGCGAGGAGGACCTCGAGATGGTCACGATCGCGGCGCCCAACTACCTGCACGCCCAGATGACGATCGACGCCGCCCGGGCCGGCAAGCATGTGGTCTGCGAGAAGCCGCTCTGCCTGACGCTGGAAGAGGCCGAGGAGATGATCGACACCTGCCGCCGGCAGGGCGTGCTGCTGATGTACGCCGAAGAACTCTTCTTCACGCCCAAGTACGTCAAGGCCAAACAGATGGCCGACGAGGGGGCCTTCGGCAAGGTCTACCTGGTCAAACAGAGCGAAAAGCACTTCGGCCCCCACGCCGACTGGTTCTGGGACGTCGAGCGCTCCGGCGGCGGGGTGCTGATGGACATGGGCTGCCACGGAATCGCCTTTTGTTACTGGTTCCTTGACCGACCGCAAATCAAGAGCGTGTTCTGCCACATGGGCACGTACGTTCACGGCGAGAAGACCAGGGGTGAGGACGACAGCGTCTGCATCCTCGAGTTCGACGGCCCGGCCACCGGCGTGGTGGAGAACAGTTGGGCCCGCGGGGGCGGCATGGACGATCGGATCGAGGTCTACGGCGAAGGCGGGGTGACGTACGCGAACCTGCACATGGGAAACGCCCTACCCACCTTCAGCCAGTACGGCTACGGCTACGCCGTGGAAAAGGCCCCCGACACCAAGGGCTGGACCTACCCGGTCTTCGAGGAGCTGTGGAACTATGGCTTCCCCCAGGAGATGCACCACTTCGCCCGCTGTGTCCGCGGCAAGGACCAGCCGATCGCAACCGGCGAGGACGGGCGCGTGGTCCAGGAGGTCCTCTATGCCGGCTACCAGTCGGCGCGGACCGGCGGCAAGGTCGAGCTTCCTTTCCGGCCGAGAGGAGTAAAGCGGCCGATCGACCTCTGGTCCGGCGCCGCGCGCTAGCCGGCAGGCAGCCGTCGACGTAGAACATCGCCAACAACCTCGTCACTCGGTTCAGTTCCACATGAGAATCGACTTGCTGAGCGATGAACAGGTGCGAAAGCTGCACCAGGCTTCCGTGGAAATCCTGGAGATGATCGGCGTGCAGGTGCCGCACGAAGGGGTGCTGAGGCTCTTTAGCGAAGCGGGCGCCCTGGTCGACAAGGACCGGCAGGTCGTCAAGATCCCGGAAGCGGTGGTGAGTCGTTGCCTAGAGGTCGCCGACAAGACGTTTACGATCTACGGACGCGACCGGTCCCAGCGGGCCGAGTTCGGCGTGGGTCGGCGCAACTACAACAGCACGGCGGGTCAGGCACATTGGGTGGAGGACGACCTGGTGCGCCGTGAGGCGACCCTGGAAGACGTCCGCGCGGCAACCCGCCTGGGCGACGCCCTGCCTAGGATCAACGTCGTCGGGGCCATGGCCGACCCGCGTGAGGTGCCGGTGGAGTACCGCTGCGTGGTGGTCGCGGCCGAGCTGCTGAAGCACACCACCAAGCCGATCACCTTCTGGTTCTACGACCGGGCCTCGGCGAAGTTCCTCCTGGAACTGTTCACGATCGTGGCCGGAAGCGAGGAAGAGGCAATCGAGTACCCCTTCGCCTTTCCGCTCCTGGAGCCGATCAGCCCCCTGCGGTTTCCCCGGCACGGCGTCGATCTTCTGTTTGAGACCTGTCGGTTCAATCTGCCGGTGCCGATCGGGCCGATGGCCCAAACCGGTGCGACCGCGCCGGGCACCTTGGCCGGAACCATGGCCCAGGAGAACGCCGAGATTCTGGCCGGGCTGTGCATCGTTGAGCTGATCAAGCCCGGCACCCCCGTCTGCTACGGCGGCATTCCGCACGCCTTCGACATGAAAACCACCCAATTGATCTTCTCCGGTCCCGAGCAGGCGCTGATGGCGGTTGCCATGACGCAGATGGGCAAGTTCTACAATCTGCCGGTCTATATCAACGTGGGACTGACCGACAGCAAGACGGTCGATGCCCAGGCCGGGCTCGAGGCGGGGATTACCCTGGCCTGCGGCGCGATGGCCGGAGCAGACATTTTCGGCCACCTGGGTATCAGTGGCGTCGATCAGGGGACCTCGCTCCCGATGCTGGTCATGCAGCATGAAATCATCGGCTACGTGGAGAGAATCCTCCGGGGAATCGAGGTGACCGATGAGAAGCTGGGGATCGAGACCATCGAGCGCGCGAAGCAGCAGGGAAGTTTCCTCGCCGAGGAACACACGGTACGGCATTTTCGCCGGGAACTCTGGTTCCCGCAGTTGCTCGACCGCCGCTTTTGGGCCACCTGGGCCGCAGACGGCAGAGAGGACATGAGGGTTCGCTGCCGGGCAATGAAAGATCAGCTCCTTCGCGAGCACGTTCCCACGCCAATCGGCGACGATAGCCGCAAAGCCCTCGACAGATTGTTGGAAGACGCAAAGACAAATCTTGCCAAGTAGGAAGACCGGCGGACCGGCTGCGCCGCTGGCAGACACTTGCCGGTCGGTGCGGTTGCGATCATAATCGACGTGGCGCTCGGCTGCAGCGTGTGCGAAAGGCGCTTGCCAGAAGGAGGAATCTGCCATGGGACGACTGCTGGCTTCTCTGGCGATCTGGACAATCGCCGCTACGCCGACGGAGCGGCCCAATCTGGTTGGCAACGGCAGCTTCGAGACGGATGCCCAGCGCGGCGGCGTGCCCGACGCGTGGCGGGCGTCGGGCGACGGCCACGTGACCCAAAGACTCACGCTCGACCGGGGCCGTGACGGCGGCCGCTGTGCCCGGCTCGACTGCACGCGCTTTACTGCCCGAACACCCGCCTCCCACGCCATGCTCTGCCAGATGGGCGTGCCCGTCCGGCGAGGCAAGGACTATCGGGTGACGTTCTGGGCCCGCGGCGAGCAGATCGCCGCCGAAATGGTCTCGGTGGCGCTGTCCGACACGTCGGTCTGGGCCAACTGCGGACTGGAAGGCGCCTTCGCGCCCTCGCCGAAGTGGAAGCAACACGAGTTCCTCTTCAGGGCCACCCGCGATTGTGCGGAGAAAAGCCGCTTCCAGATCTGGTTCAACTCGACGGGCACGCTCTGGATCGACGAGGTGCGGTTTACGGAGGCCGGCCGGGACCTCTATCGACCCGGACTGGTGATCCCCTCGAAGGGATTCGCAAACCCGGTCCCCAACGCCAGCTTCGAGTGCGGCCCCGACGGCTGGGGCTCGGCCGAATGGGACCGCACGATCCACTGGGGCGGAAGCATGAACCGGCTCTTCGGGCAGCTCGACCCGAGCCAAGCGTTCCACGGCCGCTGGAGTCTGAAGATCGAGCTCTCGCCCCGGAATCAGCCGGTCTCCTACTTCGACTATTATGAGCTTCACCGCACGCCGATTCGGGCGCCGCTGGCAGGCAATCGGGGCTTCATCGAAGTGGAGCCCGGCCGTCGGTACACGCTCTCGGTCTACATGAAGGCCGCCCAGGCAGATACGCCCGCGCGACTGGCCGTCCGGCAGTTCCAGGGTCGGAGCTTCGAGCAGTCCGCTCGCGTTTCGACAGACTGGCGGCGGTACGCCCTCACCTTCACGCCCACGTCACGATGGTGCTACGTGCTGGCGGGCCCGGACCTCCGCCGGACCGCCGAGGACCCCGACCCGCCGGATCGCGCCACGCTCTGGCTCGACGCCGTGCAGCTCGAGCGAAACCAGGCGCCGACGACGTTTCAGACCCGACTGCCCGTAGAGTTCGGGATCTCGACCGATCGGCTGGGCAACGTCTTTGGCTGGGACGAAGCGGTCAGCTTCCAGTTGGGGCTCTGCAATTCCCACCCACAGAAAGCGCGCCAGGTAAAAGTGCAATTGGCCCTGAAAGACTTCTTCGACCGCGAGGTCTTTCGGGACGCCGTTGCGGTGAGTGTTCCGGCCGGAAGCCCCGTGTCGCGAAAGGTGGTCGTCGATAGCCACCCGCAGCGCCGCGGCTTCTTGCGGCTGGAGGCCGCCATGACCACGGGCAGCGGGAGCGTGGAGCGGACGATCCGCCTGGCCGTGATCCCCGTCCATCGGGGCGGCGATTCCCGCTTCGGGATGAATCACGCCTATCCCTGGCCGCACCTGTTAGAGCTCAGTCGCAAGGCAGGGCTGGTCTGGGTCCGCGACTGGTCGTGCAAGTGGCAGCAGGTCGAGCCCCAGAAAGGCCGGTTCACGTTTGCCGAGACGGACCATCAGATCGACCGCCCTCTGCGGCACGGGCTGAAGGTCCTGGCGATGCTGCCCTTCCCGTCGAGCCATTGGTCCTCCAGCGCGCCGCCCGACTACAAGCTGACCGAGGGCTACCTGAGCCGTCGGGAGCACGTGGCGTACGCGCCCCGCGACGCCGCCGAGTTCGAGAACTACGTCGAGCGGACCGTCTTGCACTATCGGGACCGCGTCGGCTGGTGGCAGGTCTTCAACGAGCCGATCTTTACCAGCTATTCGCTGCCCCGGAAATTCGGATACGGCGGGGGCGATTATGCCCGCTGGACGAAGTCGTTCGCCCGAGCGGCCCGGCGGGCCGATCCCAAGTGCAAGATCCTGGCCGGCATCGGGTACCTCAACGACGGACAGATCCTCGACGACTGGGAGCAGTTTTTGGCGGCCGGCGGCTTGCAGGCCGCCGACGCGGTCGACGTCCACCACTACCCCCGGCTGCGCCCGCCCGAGTTCATCGAAGCGCTCCTCCAGAAGCTCAACGCCCTGATGGACAAGCACGGCGGCCGCAAGCCGATCTGGCTCACCGAGTACGGCTACTACGCCGACGACGAGCCCTCCTCGGTGCCCATGCCGCGCTCGCATTTTAACGTGCCCTTGGAGAGCGAGCGGCTCCAGGCCGAGTACGCCGTCCGCTGGGCGACGATCATGCTGGCCGGCGGTGTGGAGAAGATCTTCTACCACGCCGGGACCTGCGACGGGCTGAACCGCGACAGCCTCCAGGGCATCTTCTACGAGTACGGCGGCACGCCCCACAGAATCTACGCCGCCCAGGCCGTGATGGCGCACTTGTTCGGGCCCAACTGCCGGTTCCTCAAACGGCTGTCGCTCGGCCAGCGGGTGAAAGCCTACCTGTTCCGCAACCGCAGCCGGGAGGTCGGCGTCGTCTGGGCCCCCGGCGGTGCCGCCCAAAAACCGATCCGGCTGGTGGACGAGAAGATCGAGATCTGGGACCTCATGGGCCGGCCGCAGCCGGTCCGCCGGTTCACTCCCAATGGCACGCCCGTGTATGTGGTCGGCGAGCAGATCTCGGAAGAGGCATTTGAAGTGCGGCGCTAAGTAAGGCCAGCCCCACGAGTCACACGTCACAACAGTTTTGCCCTCTGTGCGGGCGCCACCACTTCAGTTCCCACCTGTGTGGCGTGGCGTGGGCAAACAACGGGAAATCGGGGTACGGTTTGGCGGGCTTGACTAGAGCCGCCTTGCGGGTAGACTTGGTGAGGGCATGACGTTGCAGGGGGTTCGGGTGTCACAACGGGTGTCAACGGCATTTTGCCGAATCCCTCGGGCATGGCAATCATGTCCCCAAGAGGCGGGTTTCGCGCCCGTGGCGCAATTGGATAGCGCATCGCTCTTCGGAGCGAACGAACGTTTCCTCCGAAAGTCCTCAAAAACGCCTGCAAAACGCGGTATTGAAAGCAGTTACGGCAAGTCAGCAAGGCTGCTGAAATCCCCGTGAATTGCCGTCTGCAGGTGTAGGCTACACCTGCAGGTGTTGACTGGGCCTGCAAAGCGTAATCTACACCTGCAAGTTCTCGCGGCGCAGGCACGCTCAAGACGGCTACTGGGAACGGCACTGTACCCTACTCATGTTGTTGCGGCGGGCCACACCCGCTGCGCGGTGCGTATGCCCGCCGCGCAATGTCCAGTCTAGTCCGAAGTTCCACTTGTCTCTTGTTCGCAAGTTGTTTGCACGCCGCGACTTAGGG
>CAZUAM010000047.1:0-18864 GCA_964618095.1 uncultured Planctomycetaceae bacterium
GATGGTCATGCCGGGCTGCGTGAGGCCCAGTTCGGGTCCGATCACGTGGACGACGCCTTGGTTCGGGTCGTCGAGATCGTAGAAGCGGATGCCGGACTCCCGGCAGTTGCGGCGGAGCGTGTCGATCTGCTGCTTGGCCACGGGATCGGCGACGGGCAGGGAGCGGTCGGTGGTCGGTACGTTGTGGTCGGCGGTGGCGAAGGTTCGCCCGGGCCGCCGTACGGTTCGGCCCGCCGTGCGGAGGCCCTCGAAGGCCTGGGGGCTGGTGACCTCGTGGACGAGGTGGAGGTCGATGTACAGCAGCGACTGCTGAGCCTCGGCATGGACGACGTGATCGTCCCAGATCTTCTGGAACATCGTCCTGGGGCGGTTCTCTGTGGTCATGATACTGGTTGTCGGTTGGAATTGGGACAGGACGGGTTGCAGGAGGGGAGGGTGGTTGCGGCAGGCCGCGGCTCGTTCCAGGGGATCGGTCGCTTCAGCGGCGTTCTACAGGCAACGACCCATTTTAGGGTGTTTTGGTTCGGTCCAAAACGCCAGTGGCGGGCGGCCTGGCAGCCGGCCAGGGCCTCGGCCAGTGAGGCGGCGTCCTGGAATCGATCGGTGGGGGCCTTGGCCAGGCACCGCAAGATCACCTGCTCCAGGTCGGGCGGGATCCCCTCACGATGCCGCGGGGGGGGCACGACCTGCTCGTGGGAGTGGGCGATCACGACCTTGATCGGCTTGTCGCCCTCAAAGGGCGGCCGGGCGGCCAGGAGGTAGTAGCCTACCGCGCCGAGAGGGTAGATGTCGCTGCGGGCGTCGGGTGAGCCGTCGCCGGTCGCCTGTTCGGGCGACATGAACAGCGGGGAGCCGGTGGTGATTTTGCATTTTTGACGATGCGCGCAAATTGGCAGGACGTTTCTCCGCAGGATTCCAACCCTGTTGAAGTAGGGAGGAGGGAGACATGCTGCCCAGCGGCCCCTCACGCGGCTCGCCGGATCACAGCAGCCGCTGCCAGGGTTTGGACCTCGCCGGCAGCGACCAACCGTAAGGAAGTTCTTCCGCCGGGCAGGAGTCGTTCCTGGAAGACGTGGGTCCGATCGTGCAATAGCCGGGGCACATAGAACCAGGCTCGGGCGAGGCTGCGGGGGTCCAGCCGGGCGGAGACGACGACCAGGTCGAGCCGGCCCAGACGATTGGCGGCCCGGGCCAACCCGGTGTAGGGATCGCCGGGAATGAGTTGGATGCCGGCGCCGGTGCGTCCCAGGAGGCGGTGGGCCATCTTCAGCGACATGCCCGGCCCAGCGGCAGCCGATCGGGATTCGAACAGGTCCATCCCGCTGAACTCGATCTCCCGCGACGGGCAGAAGAGGCCGGCCAGTTCGATCATCCGCACCGCCCGTTGTCCGGTCCCGATGCCCAACTCAAGGATCTTTCGCACCCTTTGGCGGCAGATCGCCCGATAGATCGGACGATCGCTGGTGGGCGTGGATAGGTAAGAGAGATAAAAAGCCCGCAAGCGGCTTGGATTTGGCAACTTCGCCCTCCCTGGCGGCTGCGCCCGACGAGTCCCCGGTTCGATGCTTCCTATGTGGTTTCGGCCCGGATTTGGGACGGAATCCAGCAGAAATTCTGAACTCGGGCCCTGTCCCCCCCAGCTAGACGGAGAACGCTCCGGTGAGGAACTGGTTGGCTTGGGCCGCGATGCCCGGGCTTTGGGTCTCGCGGGGACCGGCGATGTTGAGGACCTCCACGCGGTGGTCCTGAAGCCAGCGGCGGACTTCCTCCGGCTGCGGAGGTTGATCCAGATCGAGCACCAGGCACGGCCGCCCGTGCTGCTCGGCCAGGCGGAGGGTCAACTCGGTGCCGCCGCTTGGCCGGCCGCGGCAGAGGATCAGGGTGGCATCGGAGTCGATTACGTTCTGCTCGGTCCGGACCCGGTACTCCGGCGAGTCGGTCTGGCTCAGCTCGTAACGATCGGCGATCCGGCCGTCTTCGGCCAGACGACCCTGCGGACACCAACCGCCGTGGGGAATGCCCAACGCAATCGCCGCGTCCAGCGCCCCGCGATCCACGCCGGTCTGTCCGCCGGATATGATCTTTACGGGCCGGATTACCATGAACGGCGTGTGTTGAGGTGGTTATCAGTTGTCAGTTGTCAGTTGTCAGTTATCGGTGCTCGGTGGTCGGTGGGTGCGCGGCTGGTGGGCGCTGAACGGCCAGCGGCGGTGCGAGAATCCACGATGATCGCCTTGGGAAGCGGGCTGCGCGGTCGTCGGCACGTGGGGTTTGCCTCCCGTGAGTCAGGGTTGATAGAACGATCTTGGACGTTGGGTGACCCTTTCGCTGGGTTCGTCGTCGGGCAGGACGAGTTGCATGCCGGGGCTGATGTAGTCGGCATCGTCGCCCACCAGATCGCGATTGAGTTGGTGGATCTCGACCCAGCGTGAGGCCTTTCCGAGTTCGTAGCGAGCGATGTCGAAGAGGGTGTCGCCCTCCTCGACCACGTAGATCCGTCCGGCGACGTATGGGGTCCGAGTGCTGACCAGCGACGCACGGTTACGGACCGTTGCCCGGCGACTCGGCTTGGGGCACAGGTCCGGATATGCCTTTTCCAACTCCAAGACGCTGGGAGCGGAGATGACTTCTCCCACGGCCAGCCGGTCCTCGCGGGGGACTTTGCTGCGGTTGTGCTCGGCCAGGGCCTTGAAATACGCGCCCGAGCCGTACAACTTCTGCGAGATCACCCAGTAGCTATCGTTCGGCTGGATCTCGTAGTCTCCCTCAGCGTTGCGGAAGTTCTTGGCTGCATAGGGTGGGGCGAATCTTGAGCCGCTCTCCGCAACCGGCAGGGTCTGGGCCTGCTGGGATGGGGTGGGATAGGTGTACGGCGGAGTTTGTCTCCAGGCGGGTGTTTGCGTGGCGGTAGAGCCGCCGGCGGAATACCGCCCGGGACCCCGGTAATCGTAGGCGCTGCTGCCCGATTGCCGTGGCGTCTGCCGGGGCGGGCCGAGCGATCTCAGCCTGCCGGCCGTCCGGCCGACCTGTGCCGTGTCGCCGACCGCCGTTTGTGCCGTTTGGCCTTCGAAGGGATCGTACGGCCGGCTGTCTCCGGCTGGGCCCAACGTACTGATGGGCCGCAGTTGCCGGACCTGCGAGGCCTCCGCCTGCCGCACTCTGCTGCCGTAACGGCCGTGGGGATCGGCCCAAGCCGGTGCCGGTGGGTTGGGCATCATCGACGGCGGCGACACCAGGGCGGGGCCGGCGTCGGCGCTTGCTGCCTCGGTCTCCGCGTCGGATACCACGGCAAACTGGGCGACCGTCGCGGGCGAGTGTCTCGACTTCCGGCTCGAGGCAGGTTTTGCCGCAAGGATCCTCAGCTTGCCGGGACCGGCGGCGGGGGCCTTGGTTTCGGCGTCGCCCCCGGCCGGATCGTGCTCGGCCTTGGACGAATTCTTGTCGTTCCCTTCCGCAGAGGACGCCGCCGCGGGATCGGTCGAGCCGCTCAAGCGCCGGACCAGGACCACGCCGAAGGTGATCAACAAGATCAAGATCACCGCCAAACCGATTGTCGCTTCCTTACCCATGCTTAAGCCTCCTTGCTAAAGTCATAAGGATCGAGTTTAGTTGTTTTTCGAAGACGCCTCCCACAGTCACACGCGCTCGGCAACCCGGAGCTTCGCGCTGCGAGCCCGGGGATTCCGGGTAACTTCCTCCGCACCGGGACGAACCGGCCTGGGAGTCAACACCCGAAGCCGCGGGTCGTCGCGAAAGGCCTCCTTAACTGGGCGGTCTTCCAACGAGTGAAAGCTGATCACCGCCAGCCGGGCTTGCCGGCGCAGGCAGTGGGGCATTCGCCGCAAGGCGATTTCCAGCGATTTCAATTCCTGGTTGACCGCAATTCGCAACGCCTGAAAGGTTCGTGTTGCCGGGTCGATCCGCCGGCCACCTGCCGTGCGTGGCAGGCAACGGCGAACCAACTCGGCCAGTTCCACGGCCGTTTCGATCGGTTTCTCGCGCCGCCGCTCGACGATCGCCCGCGCGATGCGACGACTGTAACGTTCCTCTCCATAGCGGTGGATCAGCTCGGCCAGCCGCTCGACGCTCAACCGGTTGACCAGCCCTCGGGCCGGCTCTCCGGAGAGCGGATCGAAGCGCAAGTCGAGTGGCCCCGGAGAGGAAAAGCTGAAACCCCTTTCTTCATCGGCCAGTTGGTCGCTCGATACACCCAAATCCAATACCACGCCTTCGACCGCCGGAAGGTCAAGTTGTTCGAGCACCTCGGGTAGATCGCAGAAGTTGGCCTGCACCAACTTCACGGACATGCCCGCCAGGTTGTGCTCGGCGGCGGCGATCGCGGCCGGATCACGGTCCAGGGCGATGACCAGCCCCGCCGGGACCACCCGCTCGACCAGCGCCCGAGTGTGACCACCTCCGCCCAGCGTGCCATCCACGATCACCGTCCCCGGACGCGGGTCGAGCCAGTGGACGACCTGATCCAGCATGACGGGCACGTGGGCCGGTGACGGATCGGTCATGGACGCTGGCTGCGCGAATCGAGTACGGCCGCGGCGGCGCCAAGCGGACCACACACGGCGTGGACCGGCGCGGCACCGAGCACTTTGTGTGACTCGCCACTAACGGGCCGGCCGGTGCGGGAAGAGGGCCGGCGACTATCGTGCAGCGCGGGAAGCTGCGGAGGTGTCTGCTGGTACTCAATTCACGTTGGCGCCGGGCTGCCCGGTCGGGTCTGCCGCGGCGCAACAAATATCCCAAATCGCCCCGTGCCATGGGTAAAAAACACTCTACCTCGGCGCGTCCGTGCACCTGTGTGAGGTTGAGTGTCTGCGGGCAACTCGCCGGCAAGGCGACGAACGTTTCCGCAATTCGCAGCCGGGAAGCCTCCTTTCTCCCGTGCCCGTGAGAAGGAGCCCTGCCCTGGCGGGGGCAAGGCAGAAACGCCGACCGGTGGCCGTGCATCGGCGTTCCTGTTCTCACGCACGGCGAATAGACGGACGGACAACTCTGGGTATTTGCTTGCTAACGTTTTGGCTAAGGTTCCGGCTAGAACCGCAATGATTTCTTAGTCGGTCAGGCCGGGGCCGCCAAAGGCTGCCTCGGCAATTTCGTCGTAGTGGGTCTGTTTCTCGGCCAGGTAGGCCTCCCAACGCTCGGCGGACCACAGTTCCAGGTGGTCCTGTACACCCAACAGGACGACCTCCTTTTCCAGTCGGGCCAAGTCGGCCAACTCCCGGGGGATCCGCACGCGTCCTTGACTATCCAGTTCCACGCGCTGTGCTCGGGCGTAGAACAAGCGGGTGAACGCCCGGACATCTTGTCGCGTCGGCGAAGCGCGGGCCAAGTGTTCGGCCAGTCGTGCGAAGGCCTCCTCCGTGTAAAGGGCCAAGGATTGATCGGTTCCCGGGGCCACATACAGCCCCCCTCCCTTGGAGCATTCCAGCTCGGCTCGCAGGCGTTTGGGGATCGCCACTCGCAGTTTTTCGTCGATGGAGCGGCTGAAGGTACCGGTCAGGAACATTGATCACCACAACTCCCCACGAAACCCCAACAAACCCCAAGGATAGCCAGTTCGCACACTGCGTCAAGCCGGCTTTTCGGGGCCGATTTTCCCTTTCGTCGACGGCAATGTTCCTAGCTCCTGACCAATACGCGACTTCCAACGATCGGCCGTGGCGCAAGTGGCTGAAAAATTTTTTTCGACCTCGGCTCAACCTCTCAGCAGAGACTCCCAGAGTTGCTCGTAGGCGGTGACCATCCGCGCTAAACTGAACTTCTGTTCAGATCGTCTTCGATTTTGGCTGGCTATCTCGGCCGCTCTCCGACTGTTCTCCATCAACGTGACTACTTTTTCTGCAAAGGCACGGGAGTCGCCGTATTGGACCGTCTGGTCGTCGGCGGCCGGCCCCAGCAATTCCCGGACCCCCTCGACGTCCGTGGCCACCACCGGCAGCCGACTCGCCATGGCCTCCAGGACCACCTTGGGCATCCCCTCCCAGGCCGACGGCAGCACCAACAGGTCGCTTGCGGCCAGGATTTCCGGGACATCGCGGCGCCAGCCGGCAAAGTGAACGCGGTCGGAGAGCCCGCTTTGCCGGCAAATCCGCTCGAGCTTCTGTCGCAGTGGGCCTTCGCCCACCACCAGCAGGTCCACTCGGGGCAGCCGGCCGAGCCACGCCGGAGCCGATCTGATCAGCCAGGGCAGGCCCTTTTGCCGGTCCAGCCGTCCCACGCAGCTCACCACCCGCCGGCCGGCGTCGATACCGCAACTGCGGAGGTCGGCCGGACGCCGGGCCGGGTACTGCCGGAGGTCCACGGCGTTGGGAATGACTACCAGTTTTTCGGGCGGCAATCGTGCCTTGGTCTCGGCGAACCGGGCTACCGACCGGCTGACGCAGACGTGCCGCTCGACCAGCCGGTCGGTGAGGCGATCGGCCCAGAGGCGCCAGCGTCGGTGCGGCTCGGCAACGCGGATTCCGGAGACCACGTGTTCCACGCCCGCCCGCCGGGCCGCAATCCGCCCGATGATATTGGCGTGGAACAGGAACGTCTGTACGATCCGGGGTCGCCGGGCGGCCAGGAGCCGAGTCAAGTGGCGGAGCACCCGGAGGATTTCCCAATTTCGCCGGGCACCCAGAAAATGGACCTCGACGTCGGCCGCCCGGAGGGCCGGGAGGCAGGAGGCTTGTTCCGTCTTGGGTGGGGGTTCGAGGGCGTAGACGACCGGGCAGAACCGTTGGCGATCCAGGCCGGTGGCCAGTTCGGCCAGGCACCGCTCGGCCCCGCCGACTCGCAGATCCGTAATACACAAGGCGATGCCGAGTTTTCGCATGGTCCCGCATCTGTACGGCAATTGCCCTGCTGCCCCGCGTGATCGCGTGAAGCGGCAGCAGGACGAGGGCCTCCGCAACGGTTCTCTCCCCTGCGGCCTTCCGCCCGCCGTCCCCTGCCCTTGGCGGGGTCGGGGGCTTATACTCGTTTACGAGCGGGCAGTAAAGCTCAGCTTGGGGGCTTTTTGCGACCTCGGTTTGCGACGTCCGGGCGTTTTGCGCGCATAATTCACGGGACGTTTGGCTGTGGCTTAGAGCCTATCCGAGAACCGGATTCGGCGTGGCTGTGGTGGACGGGCACCGACGCGAAGCGTTGGTCGGCGACCCCACAGGACCCCGTTTTCCTGGGGGCCGCTGCGCTCGACCCCAGCCACCCTATCACAACCCGAGAGGTTCTCGGATCGGCTCGTAGCAGCACATCGGGCGAGAAGCGATGGATGAGCTCGCCAAATACGATTACCGGTTGCCCCGGCACTTGATCGCGCAGTCTCCGGCAGTCTGCCGGAGCGACGCGCGGCTGCTGGTCGTGGACCGGGCACGTAACTCGCTGGAGAACAAGCACATACGCGATCTGCCCGAATTGCTCCGGCCCGACGATTGTCTGGTCATCAACGATACCCGCGTGGTTCCCGCCCGGCTGGTGGGCTATCGAAACCGTAGCGGGGGTCGCTGGGAGGGCTTGTTTCTGGAGGCCGACCCCCGGGGTCTCTGGCGGCTGATGTGCAAGACGCGGGGGAAACTAGTCCCCGGCGAAGCGATTACCCTGATCAATGCCATGGGGCAGGTTGACACCCGGCTGGAGTTGGGGGCCAAGCAGCCGGACGGGACCTGGATCGCCCGGCCGGAGCCGGCCGAGGAGGCATTTCGCTTGCTGGAGCGGGTGGGCCGAGTGCCGCTGCCCCCCTACATCCGCCAGGGAGAGATGGTCGAGGCCGACCGGGAACACTACCAAACCGTCTATGCCCGAGAGCCGGGGGCGGTTGCCGCGCCAACCGCCGGCCTGCACTTCACCGAGTCCTTGCTCCGCCGCCTGGAACAAGACGGGGTGACGCTCTGCCGGCTGACGCTGCACGTCGGGCCGGGCACGTTCCGCCCCATCACCACCGATTCGCTGGCCGACCACCGGATGCACTCCGAATGGGGGAGGATCGGGCCGGAGTGCGTCGAGCAGATCATCGCCTGCCGAGGGCGGGGCGGTCGGGTGGTTGCCGTGGGGACCACGTCGGTGCGGTTGCTGGAGACGGCCGCCGGCGGCGGGAAACTGGAGCCGTTCGCCGGCGCGACGGAGCTGTTCATCCGCCCGCCGTACAACTTCCGCACGGTGGACGCCCTGTTGACCAATTTCCACCTGCCGCGGACGACCCTGCTGGTCCTGGTGCGTATCTTCGGGGGGGACGGATTGGTCCGTCGGGCCTACGAAGAGGCCGTCCGCGAAGAGTACCGCTTCTACAGCTACGGAGACGCGATGTTGATCGTCTGAGGCCCCGGGATCCGATGGCAAGTTTCCGGCGTCCGCGCTTTCCCGCGCCGCGGCACCTCCGCCCGCCGGCCCGGTGTGCTAGACTTGAGTAGGTGAATGGAGGACTCCAGGTGCAGAGTCCGCCAATTTCGGAGGACGCCCGATGCGATGTCTCTGTCCTCACTGTTCCGCGAAGGTGGCACAAAGGCGGAACCGGACTGGCCCGAATTTCTGTCCGAATTGCCGTAAGCTGTTCTCCAGCCCCGAACCACGGACAGCTCCTCGTTGGGTGTATGGCGTCCTGCCGATCCTTGTGGTCAACCTCCACGTCAATCTGGGTTTTCCGGGGTCGTTGCTTTCCGGGGCGGGGATGTAACGGCCGAGTTCGGCTTCTCTAAACCTGACCCTCGGCCAAGGTGTCTAAGAAGGCGGCCGTTGAGGACCTATCTCCGCAGCCCTGGCGGTGCCTCGCCAATCCATACGGCAGTTCGTATACTTGGCCTGGGGTGCGATCGATTTCCACGGGTGACCCCGGGCTCCGGCCGTACGCCCACAACGCCGATCGGCGATTGGAGTCAGCTCCCTCGATAGTGAGCGGCCTGACGCCCCGGACGTACCTTCTGAAAGGATTCTGCCGTGCCTGACGTCCAGACCGAACGCGTGCTGGTGGTTCCGACCGAACTGTTTCACCGGCTGGGATATTTTCAGGGTTTCAGCGGCGAGGTGGACCGCTACCTTGCGGAGTTGCTCAGTCCGGAGCATACCAGCTACCGCCCCCGCCGTGAGGTCGAGCTGGATCCCGGCTTCAAGCAGTTGATTCCCTACGTGATCTTCCGCCACACCGACGGCAGGGGGCGTCAGACCGTCTTCCAATACACCCGCGGCACCGGCCAAGGCGAAGGGCGGCTGCACCGCAAGCACAGCGTGGGCATCGGCGGGCACATCTCGGCTCTCGACGCAAACTCCGACGGCGGCCGGAATCCCTACCAGGAAGGGATGCGACGCGAATTGGAGGAAGAAGTGGTCATCGACACCCCGTATACCGCCCGCTGCGTGGGCATGATCAACGACGACCGGACCGAGGTGGGCAGCGTCCACTTGGGCGTGGTGTATATCTTCGACGTTGAGCGTCCCGCCGTCCGGCCCCGCGAGTCGGAGATCATCCAGAGCGGTTTCCGGCCCGTCGAAGAGATCCTGGCCGACATGACGGGCTTCGAGACCTGGTCGGAGATTTGCATGCGGGCGTTGTTCGCAGAAGGGGCACAGTCTCCTCAACAAAAAGGGTGACTGTGCCCCTTTTTCGGAGGCGGAATCGTGGTCCAACTGCCCGTCTACATGGACAACCACTCTACTACCCGCGTCGATCCGCGGGTGCTGGAGGCGATGCTGCCCTACTTGGGCGAGACCTTCGGCAACGCCGGCAGCACCAGCCACCGGTTCGGCTGGGCGGCCAAGGAGGCCGTCGACGCCGCCAGGCAGGCGATCGCCGGGGCCGTCGGGGCCAGGGCCACGGAGATCGTCTTTACGAGCGGGGCCACCGAGAGCAACAATCTGGCCATCCGCGGCGTGGCCGAAAAGTACGGCCGCAAGGGAAACCACCTCCTCAGCGTCTGCACCGAGCACCCGGCCGTGCTCGACCCGCTGGAGAGGCTTCGGCGTCGCGGGCATGAGGTCACGTTGCTGCCGGTGATGCGGGCGCCGGACGAGCAGGCCGGCCGGATCCTGGTCGAGCAGGTGGCCGAGGCGATCCGCGACGAAACCATCCTGGTCTCGGTGATGCTGGCCAACAACGAGATCGGCGTGATCCAGCCGCTGGAGCAGATCGGGCGGATCTGCAAGGAGCGGGGCGTGTTGCTGCACACCGACGCCACCCAGGCGGTCGGCAAGATCCCGGTCGACGTGAACCGGCTCCAGGTCGACCTGATGAGCTTTTCCGCCCATAAGATCTACGGCCCAAAGGGCGTCGGCGCACTCTACGTCCGGCGCCGGGCGCCGCACGTGCGGCTGGAACCGATCCTCGACGGGGGCGGACAGGAGGGCGGGCTGCGAAGCGGCACGCTCAACGTGCCGGGGATCGTGGGGTTTGCCCGGGCCGTGGAACTCTGTCTGGACGAAATGTCCGGCGAGCAGCAGCGGCTGCGCGGTCTGCGGGATCGGCTCTACCAGGGGCTTTGCGCCGCTTTGTCCGAGGTCACGCTCAACGGCCCGGCGCTTACGCTGCCGGGGCTGCGGCTGCCGGGCAATCTGAACGTGAGCTTTGCGTTGGTTGACGGCGAGGCCCTGCTGCTGAGCGCCAAAGACCTGGCGCTGAGTTCCGGCAGCGCCTGCACCTCGGCCAACCCGGAGCCCAGCCACGTGCTGCGGGGCCTGCGAATCGGCGAGGACCTGGTCCGCGGCGGTGTCCGCTTCGGGCTGGGCCGTTTTAATACGAGTGAGGAGGTGGAGTATGCCATCGGGGCCGTCAGCGAGGCGGTCACGCGGCTGCGGCAGATGAGCAGCCTGGGCTAGTGGTTTGTCGCAGCAAAAAAGACTAGCCGGGACGCAAGGCGTCGCGGGAGATTCCGGCAGGAGCCATTCGATGGCATCCTTTTGCGTAACTGATACCGCGACGCGTTGCGTCCCGGCTATTGTCGGTTATCCGTCAGATTAACTGCGACGGACCACTGGGCCGCCGCAAGGTGCTCCAGGGGGGGCGATTCCACCTGAAGTTGTTGCATCCCGGCCGGCTCCGGCGGGTTGGCTTGGCTTGACCGGTCGAGTAGACTTAACAGGAAGCGGCCTCGGCGGATCGCCCTCGCCGCTGCGTGTGTATATGGCGTTGCAGTCTACAACCTTGGCCACAGGAGATCAGCACACCCATGGCTATCACCTTGACCGAATCGGCCGCTGGGGAAATCAAGCGGGTGATGGAGGCGCAGAACGTAGCCGAGGATACGGTATTGCGGATGAGCGTCAGCGGCGGCGGATGCGCCGGCCTGCAATACAACCTGGGGTTTCAGAGCGACTTCGACCCCAAGATCGACACCCGATTTGAGCAGTACGGCGTGTCCCTGGTCACCCGGAAGAAGATGGCCCTGCACCTGGACGGGACCACGATCGACTTCCAAGACGGCCCGATGGGTCGGGGCTTCGCCATCGAGAACCCCAACGTCCCCCGCGGCGGCGGCTGCGCCGGCTGTGGGAGATAGCGGTCGTCAAGCAAAGGAATCTGCACGAGCCGCGGAGCTTGTCCTTTCGCAAACCGGCCGGGGACAGACCCCGCGGTTCGCCGATTGCGCCTATGGTCCACCCCCACTCGGGAAAATCATCGCCTCGGCGAATGCCTTTGCGAAATCGGGGTGGCGCGATAGATCGATGTGCTCGGTGCGACGTGCGAGGTCTTCGGCCGTCCTTGTTGCCTTCTGCGAGAGGGCTACCAGCCGGGCGCCGGCCAGAGAGGTGTTTCCCTGGTAGCAGATCCGCCGGCGCTCGACCTGCCAGGGCAACAGCCCGATGCGCTGGGCGTTGCTGCGGCGGATGAAGTTCCCGAACCCGCCGGCGATCAGCACGGCCTCCAGGTCTTCCGGTTTGAGTCCGGCGCGTTGTAGAAGGATCACGATGCCGGCCCGAATGGCACCGGTAGCCAGTTGCAGCTCGCGGAGGTCGCGTTGGGTAAGCAGGATGGGTCTGCGGTGGCCCGTTTCCGTCTCCCGTGCCAGCAGAAAGGCCGCCTGGCCGTCGTGCTCCACGATTCGCTGGGCCAGGTCGGGGAGCAGGCCGTCGGGCAACTGGTCGGCCGAAAGCAGCCGGCCTTCAGGCGCCAGCAGACCGTGTCGCAGCAGTTCGGCGGCCAGGTCGATCAGGGCGGAACCGCAGAGGCCCACCGGGGGAACGTTGCCGATCACGTTGGTCCGCAGCCGGCCATCGACGATCACCTTTTCGATCGCCCCGCGGCTGCCTCCCATGCCGTGGGAGATTCGGGCGCCCTCGAAGGCGGGTCCGGCGGCGGTGGACGCGGCCGAGAGCTTCCCGTCGGCCATTAGCGCGATCTCCCCGTTGGTGCCGATGTCGACCAGCAGCGTGGGGCCCTGGGCCTCGGTCAGGCCGGTGGCCAGCATTCCCGAGACCGTATCCCCGCCGACAAACCCGCCGATCACCGGCAACACGCAGACCGTGGCCCGGGGGTGGACGTGCAGTCCCAGCTCGGCTGCTGACACCAAAGGGCCACGTCCGGCTGCGGGCACGAAGGGTACCTCCCCCAGCGAGCTTGGGTCGACACCGCAGAGCAATTGCTGCATGGTGGTGTTGCCGGAGAAGGTCAACTCATAGATCCGCTCCCGGCGGATCCCGGCCCGGTCGACCAGCTCGTCGATCATCTCGCCGACCGCCCGGATGATCGTCTCGTGCAGCTCGCGGAGCCCGCCGGGGGCTTCGCGGACATGGCGGATCCGCGAGAGCACGTCGTCGCCGAAGCGGGTCTGCGGATTCAGCCGCGAGGCCACCGCCAGCTCGCTTCCGGTGTTCAGATCGAGCAAGGCAGCTACCAGGGTGGTGGTGCCGACGTCGGTGGCCACCGCGAAGTTCTCGGCCTGGGTGTCCTGGGGCTCGAAATCGATCAGGCAGCCACCGGCAAACACGGCCGTGCCGCGGAAGTCGGTCTGCCGCAGCCGGGCAGGGATCTCGCGGAGCAGATCCAGCCCGATCTCGAACGGACCCACGGCCTTCTCCAGGCGCACGAGGTCGGCATCGTCGTCGGCCCGGCCGGGAGGCGGCAGCTCGACGTACCGCTTGCGAATCACCGGATCGGTGACTTCCAGGGGAGTCTCCGCCGATCGGGCGAGGATCTTCTGCTGGGAGGCCGGCAGCGAGGTGGGAGGGACCTCGACGGTCGTCGGCCCGCCGACCGACGATTGGCACGCCAGGCGGAATCCCGCCCGGAGTTGTTCGGCAGAGAAAACCTCGCGCTCGGCCGGAGTCGGTTCGCAGGCTCCGCGGGAGACCACCAGGCGGCATTTACCGCACTTGCCCAGGCCACCACAGGGCTGATCCAGCACGATGCCGGCTCCGGCGGCCGCTTCCAGCAGTGCGGTTCCCTTCAGCACGTAGACGGTCTCGCCCGGCGGCTGGAAGGTGACGGGGACCTCGGCTTCACGCATGGCGACTCCTTTGGCCAAGCTCTTGCAACTCTTCGAGGAGCTCGACGAACTTGCTGACGGTGGGGGTGAAGACCTTGCGCTGACGATGAATGATGCCCAGCGGCCGCCGCAACTCGGGGGTGATCAATCGGACGGCCACCAGCGTGCCGCTGGTGCTCTCTTTGCGGACGGTCGGCCCGGGCAGAATACTGATTCCGGCACCAATCTCCACGGCCTGCTTGATGGTTTCGATGTTGTCAAACTCCATCACCATCCGGACGCTCACCGAACGCTGCCGGAGATAGCGGTCGATCTCCTTGCGGATGCTCAGGTCCCGATCGAAACCGACAAAGTCCTCGCCCTGGAGATGCTCCGCGGTGACGGCCTCTTGCGAAGCCAGCTTGTGTTCGGGGTGGCAGACGAGGACCATTTGCTCCGAGCGGAGGGGGATCACGCCGAGGTCGGGTGAGGCGATGGGGTAGGAGACGATGCCCAGATCCACCTCCGCGTTGAGCACGGCGTCGTAGACCTTGTTCGGGTGGAGGAATTGCAGGCGGACCTTGGCCTTTGGATAACGGCGCATGAAGTCCTGCATGCAGCGGCTCATGTCGTGCAGCCCCACCGAATAGATGGTCGCCAGCCGCACCATCCCGCTGATTTCCATCCGCAGCGAGCGGACGCGGGCCTCGGCCGCGTCGTACGACTCCAGGACCTCGCGAAAGCCCTCGTAACAGGCCCGGCCCTCGGGAGTCAGCACGAAAGGGCGTTTGCCGCGGTCGACGAGCTGGACGCCAAAGTGGCGTTCCAGGCGGTGGACCGACTGGGTCGCCGCCGACTGGCTGACGTCGTTGACCGCGGCCCCCCGCGAGAAGCTTTGGTGTTGTACCACGTCACAGAAGATCCGCAGCGTATCGACGTTCATTAAAGAAATCTTATCATAAGCATAGCTTATGTCAACCGGCCTTACCGAGTCTGGCCTCCTAATACGGCCGCCTCAGAGTCCCGCGCTGTCATACCGCGGCGGGCAAGATCGCCGGCCAAAAGCGCATAATCCGGGCCAGAGAAGAAACCTTAGAGAACAGCGTGTCCGGCGGGGCCGTCGAGCCATCCGGACGGAATTCTGCGGGCCGCTTCCCCGATCGGGTGGTCTGGATTAGACTGGACTGTCCCGATTTCCCCCGACCCAGGAGCAACTCCCCGTGAAAGCATTGGTTCTGACCGAATACAACCATTTCGAGTACCAGGACGTGGCGGAGCCGCAAGTCGGGCCGGAGGACGTCTTGGTGGAGGTGAAGGCCTGTGGCATCTGTGGCAGCGATGTCCACGGCATGGACGGCAGCAGTGGCCGACGCGTCCCGCCGATCATCATGGGCCACGAGGCATCCGGCGTGATCGCCCGGCTCGGTGACGACGTGACCGACTGGCACGTGGGTGATCGGGTCACCTTCGATTCGACCGTGTATTGCGGCCGCTGCCAGTTCTGCCGCCGAGGCGCGGTCAACCTCTGCGACCACCGTCGGGTGCTGGGTGTCTCGTGCCAGGAGTTCCGTCAGCACGGTGCCTTTGCCCAGTACGTCGCCGTGCCGCAACACATCGTCTGCCGTCTGCCCGAGGGTGTTTCGTTTGAACAGGCCGCGATGGTCGAGCCGGTCTCGGTCGCGGTCCACGCCGCGGGGCGGATCCCGATCGAGTTGAACGACAGCGTGGTCGTGGTGGGGACCGGGATGATCGGGCTGTTGGCGGTCCAGGCGCTGCGGGCGGCCGGGTGCGGGCGGATGATTGCCATCGACATTGATCCGCACCGGCTGGAGCTGGCCCGCCGATTGGGGGCCGATGAGGCTCTCTCGCCCCGGGAGACCGACGTGGTGGAGGAAGTCCTGCGGCGGACCGGCGGCCGCGGGGTGGACCTGGCCTTCGAGGCCGCGGGGCTGGTGCCCACGGTAGCGGCGGCCATCGGCTCGGTCCGCAAGGGTGGCTGCGTGGCCCTGGTGGGCAACCTCACGCCCCAGGTCGAGCTGCCGTTGCAGGCGGTCGTCACCCGCGAGTTGACGCTCTACGGCTCCTGTGCCTCCCGTGGCGAGTTCCCCGCCTGTCTGGAGATGATTGCCCGCGGCACCATCAATGTGGAAGCCCTGACCAGCGCGGTGGTCCCGTTGGCCGAGGCCGCCGAGTGGTTCCGGCGGCTGCGTGAAGGGAAAGACGGGCTGCTGAAGGTGATCGTCAGACCGTGAAGCTTGCACTGGCACGGTGGGCTATGATACGCTGACGGGCCGGAAAGCCGAGGGGCGCGGCTGGCGGGAAACGATCTGTGGAATACGCGGCTGACAAAGCACTCTGTTCGAGGAGGTCGAATCATGCAATCGTGGCACACGTTCCTCGCGGTGGTTTTTGCGGCAAGCCTCGTCGGCTCCACGGTGCGAGGCCAAGAATATGGTCCGCCCGACCGGGGCCAGCCCGGCGACGAGATGATTCAGCGATACCTCGCCCGGGCGGCCGAGGAGATTCACGGCTCCTTCTTGCAGGACGTGAAATCGGTCGAACAATGGGAGAAGCTGCGTACGCAATACAAAGAGGAGTATTTCCACATGCTGGGGCTATGGCCGATGCCTCGGAAGTCGCCGCTTAGGGCCACGGTCACCGGCAGACTGAAGGGCGATGGCTACACGGTCGAGATGCTGCATTACCAGAGCCGGCCGAGGCTCTACGTGACCGGCAATCTCTACCGTCCGGCGAAAGTCAAAGAGGGCGAGCGTCTGCCCGCGGTGCTGTACGTGTGCGGACACTCGGGCCGGGGCCGAAACGGCAACAAGACGGCCTTCCAGTCGCACGGGATCTGGTTCGCCCGACACGGATACGTCTGCCTGGCGATCGACACGCTCCAGTTGGGCGAGATTGCGGCCATCCATCACGGCACCTATCGCGAGGGGCGCTGGTGGTGGCACTCGCGGGGCTACACGCCGGCGGGCGTGGAGTGTTTGAACGGGATTCGGGGCATCGACTATCTCATCAGCCGGCCGGACGTCGATCCGCGGCGGATTGCCGTGACCGGGATCAGCGGCGGGGGGGCGGCCACCTTTTGGATCGCGGCCGCCGACCAACGGGTCCGGGTTGCCGTGCCCGTCAGCGGCATGGCCGACCTGCCGTCGTACGTTACCAACCGGGTGATCAACGGGCACTGCGATTGCATGTTTCTGTACAACACCTTCCGGTGGCCCTGGACGCGGATTGCCGCCCTGGTGGCACCGCGGCCGATGTTGTTCGTCAACAGCGACCGCGACCGCATCTTTCCGATGGACGCCAACGATCGGGTGATCAACCGGCTGGAGCGGGTCTACAGCCTGTACGGGGCCAGCGACCTGGTCGACGCGGTGGTCAGCATCGGCGGCCACGCCTATCGCAAGGACATCCGCCAGGCGGCCTATCGCTTCATCAACCTGCACCTGAAGGACGACCCGCGGGTGGTCGCCGACAGCGAGGTGGATTTGGTCGGCGGCAGCGGCAACGACCGGCGCTATCCGATCCCGCTGGAGAAGCTACGCGTTTTTCCCGAGGATTCGGATCTTCCCAAGGACGAGCTGAACACGACGATCGACCGGCACTTCGTCCCCACGGCCAAGGTCGAGCCGCCGGCGGAGGGCAAGTTTGCCGATTGGAAGGCGAAGCTGCGGGCCGAGCTGCGCCGGGTTACGTTCGGCTACTTCCCCGAGCGGATCCCGCCGGCAGAGTTGCTCGGGACGACGGATGAGCGGAGCCAACGGCTGGAGACGGAGCCCGGCATCGAGGTTTCTTTGGTGCTTCAGTCGCCGGGCGCGGGGCGCCCGCCGCGGCGTCTCTTGCTGGTAGTGCAAATCACCGACTCGAAGGCCGTGGTTCCTGAATGGATCAAGGCCCTACATGAAAACGGCGACCGCGTATACCTTTGTGCGTCGAGAGGTGTCGGTCGCACGCGCTGGACGCAGAAGAATCCGCCCAACTACGTCGAGCGCTCGCACGTCCTGCTGGGTCGGACGGTCGATACGGGGCGGGTGTGGGACGTGATCGCCGTGGCCCGCTATCTTCGCGCCAAGCACGAGGGTAAAGTTCCGGTCCACGTGGTCGGCGAAGGTGCCGCCGGGGTGTTGGCGGCGCAGGCGGCCTTGTGGGAGCCGGAGATCGACGGGGTGATCCTGAGCAAACCGCCGCTGAGCCACATGCAGGACGGCGGGCCCCAGTTTCTGAACGTACTGAGGGTCTGCGACGTCCCGGAGGTGCTGGGGATGCTTGCCCCGCGCCCGCTGACGATCTATGGTACTGCCCCCGAGCAGCTCGACAAGGTTGCCGCAATCTACGCGGCGGCCGGCAGTTCTGCGAAGTTTGTCGTTCGGGGCAATTGAGGTCGGCAGTAAGGTCAACGTTGACAAGACCGCTTGCGGGATGTACCTTTGTCGGATTCGCAACCGCAAGCACGGTGACGTTCCGAGACCAGTCGACAGGAGGCACGTGGTGACCGCATATTCCGTCAGTCCGTCGGGGGAGAAGTTCGCCATTCCCGACAAGGCCGAGTATGGCAGCGAGATGGCGCACTTGGAGAAGCTGGTAGACCGCGCCCGAGAAGAAGACAAGGAGATCGTGGTGGTGATGGGGGTGGGTTTCGTGGGGGCGGTGATGGCCGCGATTATCGCCGATACGGTGGATAAGAAGACCGGCAAGCCGAGCAAGTTGGTGATCGGCTGCCAGCGTCCCAGCACACGGAGCTACTGGAAGATCCCTCTTCTGAACCGCGGCCTGTCGCCGGTAAAGGCCGAGGACCCCGAGGTCGCCCCGATGATCGCCCGCTGTGTCAACCAGAAGAAAACACTGGTGGCGACCTACAACAGCGACTGCCTCTCGCTGGCCGACTGCGTGGTGGTGGACGTGCAGTGCGACTACACCAAGCACGAGCTGGGCAACATGCGCACCGGCGAGGCGGAGATGAGCGCGCTGGAGGCGACCATGCGGACCATCGGCCAGAAGGTCCGGCCGGACTGCCTGACGTTGATCGAGACCACGGTTGCCCCGGGCACGACGGAGTTCGTGGCCTGGCCGATCATGAGAAAGGCCTTCGCCGCCCGGGGGATCGAGAGCGAGCCGCTGCTGGCGCACAGTTTCGAGCGGGTGATGCCGGGCAAGCAGTACGTCTCCTCGATACGCGACTTCTGGCGGGTCTGTTCCGGCTGCAACGACGAAGCCCGCCGACGCGTGGAAAAATTCCTCCACGAAGTCCTCAACACCGACGAGTTCCCGTTGACCGTCATGGATCGGCCCATCGAGTCGGAGACCACCAAGATCGTGGAGAACTCCTACCGGGCGACGATCCTGGCCTTTCTGAACGAGTGGAGCCTGTTCGCCGAGCGCAACGGCGTGGACCTGATCAAGGTGATCCAGGCGATCAAGGTCCGCCCCACCCACAGCAACATCATCTTCCCCGGGCCGGGCATCGGCG
>CAZUAM010000048.1:0-7265 GCA_964618095.1 uncultured Planctomycetaceae bacterium
TCGCTCGACGCAAACCACCGAAAGTGCATGCAGTGAAAGCTTGAAAGGGGTGGGGGTTAGGCTGTTAGGGTGTTAGGCCATTAGGCTGTTAGGGTGCTGGGCTGTTAGGGTGCTAGAATACAGAAGGGTTTGGGTGTGCGGGCGGAGATGGGGTGGGTGGCGGGGTGCGTAGCCTCGAACATCGTTGAAGGCTGCGCGCGCCGCACCCAAGCCGATTGCTTGAGGGTGTCCCGGAATTCGAAGTTGTGGGAGGCGACTCTGTCGGCGACTGGGACCGGAGAGTCGCCCGGTCGCCGTCGGAGACGCCTCCCACAAGGGGTTTTTCACCGGTGGAATTCCCGGTTGCCCTCAATTGCCTGAGAACCGATGCATACGAACCGTTGACGAAAGTGTATCCAGACCTCCAAGACCGTTGCCCCCCCTGATTCGTTCGCTACGAGGAACAGCCTAACGACCTAACAGCCTAACAGCCTAACAGCCTAAGTTTCCAACATCCCCGCGGCCGGTGGAGGTTTTCTGCGGTGTGACGGGTTGCGTTGGGTGGGCCGGCTGGTCTACAATCGAACGTGTGTTGGCGTTGGCTACCCATCTCGCGGAGGGTCGTGCCCCGTGGCTACTAAGGAACGAATTCACATCGTCGGCATCGGCGAAAACGGCCTGGACGGGCTGACGGCCGCGGCCCGGGAATTGGTCGAAGGAGCCGAGTTGCTCATCGGCGAAAACCACACGCTGGAACTGGTGCCCGAGTCCCACGCCGAGCGATTGCTCGTGGGCACCAGCCTCGACGAAGCGGTCGAGCGGATCGAGGCCTCGCCGGACATGAAAATCGTCGTGCTGGCCAGCGGAGATCCGCTGTTTTACGGCGTGGCCCGGTATCTTTGTGACCGGCTGGGTAAGCAGCGATTCGAGGTCGTGCCTCACGTCAGCAGCATGCAACTGGCATTCGCCCGGGTTAAGGAAAGCTGGGAAGAGGCGTTTTTGAGCAACCTGGCCACGCACGGCCTGGAGGGCGTGCTGGAGCAGATCCGCACGGCGGAGAAGGTGGGGCTGTTTACCAGCGAGGCCAGCCCTCCCTCGGCGGTGGCGCGGATGCTGTTGGAGGCGGGGATCGATTACTTCACCGGCTACATCTGCGAGAATCTCAGCTCGCCGGACGAGCGGGTGACCCGGGGAGAGTTGAGCGAGTTGGCCGAGCAGGAGTTTGCCCCTTTGAACGTGATGATCCTGGTCCGCAAGCCCAATGCCCCCGACCGGCCGGCCGAACTGATCGGCCAACGGTTGTTCGGTAACCCCGACGACGCCTTCCACCAGGCCAGACCGAAGCGGGAACTGGTCACCCCGGCCGAGATCCGCGCGATCGCCCTGGCCGAAATGGACCTCGGCCCGGCCAGTGTGGTCTGGGATATCGGCGCCGGCTGCGGATCGGTCTCCATCGAGGCCGCCCAGATCGCCCGCGACGGCAAAGTCTACGCCGTGGAACAGGACCTCGAAGACCACCAACTGATCATCGACAACGCCAAGCGGTTCGGAGTGACCAACCTGATCCCGGTGCTGGGCCGCGCGCCGGGGGCGTTGAAGGACCTGCCCCAGCCCGACGCCGTCTTCGTCGACGGCAGCGGCCGCGCCATCTGCAACCTGGTGGAAGGGGCCTACCGGCGGCTGCGGGCCGGCGGCCGCCTGGTGGCCGTGATGGCCAGTATCGACAACGTCGCCGAAACCGAGCAATTGCTCTGCCGCTACTGCCCCGACGTCAAGGTCTGGATGGTCAACCTCGCCCGCGGAAACTACCAGCTCGAGCGGGTCCGCTTCGAGTCGCTCAACCCCACCTTTCTGGTGGCGGCGGTTAAGCCGGGGTAGGTAATGGGGCCCGGCTTCTGATCCCGGATGTTTGCCCGCCGAATCCCCTTCGGGTAGAATCGGGAGCGCCTCGTTAGCCCTCGCTTACATCCGAAACACCATTAGTCAGGAGAAGATCATGAGCGTGAAAGACAAGTGCAACCGCCGGCGATTCTTGGCCGCTGCCGCAACGGCCGTGGCGGCCCCCGCCGTAATCACCCGCTCCGCCTGGGCCCAGCGCAAGCTGAATCCCATTCCCGACCAGGATATCAAGAAGATCACCGACGCCTTGCCCAAGAAAGCCAGCATAAAACCCGCCAAACCGAGGAAGCTGCTGGTCTTCTGGCGGTGCGAGGGCTTCTTCCACGGCTCGATCGCATGGGGCAACAAGGCCCTGGAGATGATGGGCAAGAAGACCGGGGCGTACGAGTCGGTCGTCACCGACGACATGGCCGCGTTCGATCCGGGCAAGCTCGACCCGTTCGACGCGGTGATGTTCAACAACACCACCCGGTTGAAATTCGAGGATCCCAAGCGCCGCGAGGCCCTGATGGCCTTCGTCAAAGGCGGCCGAGGCGTCTGCGGGATCCACGCCGCCACGGACAACTTCTACGACTGGCCCGAGGCGGCCGCCATGATGGGCGGGCTGTTCGCCGGACACCCCTGGGGCGGCGGCGGGACCTGGGCCTTCCAGGTCGAAGAGCCCGACCACCCGATCAACAAGGGCTTCGGCGGAAAGGGCTTCTGGGTCAAAGACGAAATCTACAAGATGAAAGACCCCTACACCCGGGAGAGACTCCGCATCCTCCTTGGCCTGGACATGACCAAAGAGGTGAACCAGCAGGGCAGCCGTGAGGACAAGGACAACGCCGTGGCCTGGATCCGCCGCTTCGGCAAAGGACGCGTCTTCTACTGCTCCTTGGGCCACAACAACCACATCTACTGGACACCGCAGATCCTCCAGCACTACCTCGACGGCATCCAGTACGCCCTGGGCGACCTGAAGGCCGACGCCACTCCCAGCGCAAAGCTCGCCAAGAAACCCAAGATCGTGCCCGCTCCGGACGAGGTCAAGACCCTTTAACCCAAGAGGCCGGCCAAGACCACCTTGCCTGTTCGTAGTGACCGCGTTCATGCGGTCAGGCGATGTCGGAACGCAACAAATCGGGTCACTACAAACTTAGAGCCTATCCGAGCACTTCTCGGCCTGTGATAGGGTGGCTGGGGTCGAGCGGAGCGGCCCCCAGGAAGACGAGATTCTGTGGGGACGGGCCGACTACTTGGTCGGTTTCGGGCGGGAGGACAATCGGGCCGAATGGGCGACCGCCGGCTCGACGATCCGGGGGGTGATTAGGACCAGCAGCTCGGTCTCTTCGGTCACTTCCTTCGGTTTGCCACCGGCAGCCTTGCGATTTGGCGTCTCGGGCTCCGCCTTGGAGTCGTCCTGCTTGCCGGTGACACGGTTCTGAACCAGCCCGCCGAGGACCAGTCTCTGGTCGGCCTGCATCTCGACACCCGTCTCGAACTCGCGGACTCTCAGGCCCGGGAAGCTCTGGTCGCCCACTTGCACCCGCACGTGCGGATCGACTTCGCTCAGCCGCATGCGGATGTCCAGGCGAATGCTCCGGTCTTCCAGCACCACCGGGAGCACGTTCAACTCCGTGCCATAGGTCTTGAACTGCGTTGCCACGGAGCCGTCGGCCTGACGCTCCAACACCGGGAACTCCCCGCCGGCGGTAAGCGAGGCCGGCCTGCCGCTGAGGGTCATCAGGGTCGGTTCCGCCAGCACCTTCAGCAAGCGGTCCTTGCGGAGCGATTCGAGCAGAGCGAGAACCGGGCTGGACTCGTCGAGCAATCGAAACGCAAAGCTCTCCTCTTGGCCGGGCGCGGCGGCGGCCGGATCCGCCTTCTTGTCGCGAAGGGCGGCAAGATCGAATCCCCGTTGCCGAAGCCTCGTCCGGGACAACTCCACCACCTTGACTTCCACGACCACGGCCGGCTCGCTTCCGGTCAGCCGGCGGAGCCGGTTCACCTCGGCCTGCAAGGCCTCGAGTCGGGCCAACAGGCCGTGCTTCTCTCGTTTCGCCTGTTCGCAAAGCCTCCGGGCCTGGTCGAGTTCGCCGGCGGCCTCCAGGTGGGCCGCGGCCTGGAGCAGGTGTTGCAGTTTGGCGCCCGTCGCGTCGGGGCCTGCCGCCTTCGCGGCGGGAACCGGGCTGCTGAACAGCCGCCCGACTCCCGGCACTTTCGACAAGATCGGCATGTCTTTCTGCCGGCTGTCCGATTGGGTCTTAGATGTCGGGCGGGCAACCCGGTCGGCATCGCCCGTCCCGGCGGGCATCGGCTGCTGGCCGTGGGCGACGCTGGAGATCGCAACCAGCACGCAAACGAGGGCTAGTTTTCTCATGACTCTCTCCCTTGGTTGAGGTGGCTTCCGATCCGGGCGGCCGTCCGGGGCCGCCGCGAGATTGGGCCATATACCAGCCCGGCCTCAGGGAGTCAACGTCAGTTGGAACGGGCCGACAACCCGCCGGGGTGCGGAAGGCCCTTCCGTGCTAAACGCCCAAGCGCCACGGCTCGCGCATGGAGCGGCTCAGCATCCGGCCGGCTTGGGGGTCGTCGATGATCTCCTCGCGATCCGGATCCCAATGTATCTTGCGCTTCAGCCGGGTACAGATGTTGACCAGGTGAGAGACCGTATCGCCGCGGGCGGCACTCTCCAGGTCGGCAACCGTCTTCTCCCTGGTCTTGACACAATCGAGGAAGTTGCGCTGGTGCCCCGGGCTCTCGATCAGATGGATTTCGTTCGGGCCGATCTTGGAGCTGAGCAGGGATTTCGGCCGGGCGTCGATCCCGCCGCGGCGGACGTAGACCCAGCCCTCCGTTCCCTGAAAAACGACTCCCTGCTTCTGCTGCTGGTTGTCGGTGTAGACCATAGTCACGCCGTCGGCATACTTCAGCCGGACGTTCCAGCTCACCGCACAGTCGGCCAGCCCCTCCTCGGGAAACCTGGCCGTGCCCTCGACTTCCGTCGGGCCGGTGTATTCCGTGCCGTGACCCCACTGGGCGATATCCACGTGGTGGATCCCCCAGAACCCGCCGATCCCGCCCAGGCAATAGTCGGAGATGTGATACCACATCGCCCAGCTTTCCTGCTGGGTCCATGGCCGGCAGCGATGATAGGTGTAGGGTGCCCACGGCGCGGGGCCCAGCCACATCTCGTAATCCAGCCCCTTGGGCACCGGCTGGACGGGCTGATTGGGGAAGGCGAAGTCGTGGGGCACGCCCACCAGAATCGTGTGCAGCTTGCCGATCCGTCCGTTGCGGACCAGTTCGCAGCCGAAACGGAAATTGCCCTCGGACCGCTGCTGCGTGCCCCACTGAAACACCGTGCCGTACCGCTGACAGACCCCGCGCAGGGCCTTGTCCTCCGCCAGGCTCAGCCCCAGGGCCTTCTCCGTGTAGAGGTCCTTGCCCTGGCGGGCGGCTTCCAGGGAATGCAACACGTGCCAGTTGTCCGGCGAAGCGATGCTCACCGCATCGACGTCTTTGCGCCCACAGAGTTCGCGGAAGTCGTTGTAGGCGGCACAGCCGTTGTCGCCGTAGTGCCGGTCAACGACACTCTTCGCCTTCTGGCGCTGAGTTTCGTAGACGTCGCAAACGGCGACCACCCGGACGTCCTTGTGACCCAGCAGTCCGCTGAGAAGCTGCGTGCCCCGGATGCCCATCCCGATGCAGCCCATCACAATCCGGTCGCTCGGCGCGACGCTGCCGGCCCTGCCCAGGGCCGAGGAAGGAATCATCGAGGGGAGACCGATCGCCCCCAGGGCCGCTCCGCCCTGCTTGAGAAATCGGCGTCGGTTCACAACTCGTTTCATAGCTGGCCCTCCTATGCGTACGGCTTCTGGTAGGGTGGGTGCCTTGAACCGCCGCTGGTCTGTTGGACGGCGGTTTGATGGTAATCGCTCGGCGGTCTTCAGGCAAGCTGTCGGCGCCGCTCGGGGTCCTACCGGTTCGTCAGCTTGTATAGCCTGAGCATGCTGGGCTTGGGTGGATCGCCGGGGTGGGGGCGGTCGCGGTTCGACGGGAGGGTCTCCCAGCGGAGGACGTAGCGGACGCCGGCCTGGTCGGGCTGGCCGAGGTCGGAGGCGGTGCGCACTCCCATGCCGGGACGGGTGGACTCGAGCCTTGAGATTTCTTTGGGCAGCGCGCCGCGGCGGGGGGCCTGGCCCGTGGGTCTTAGGGTCGCCTCGTCCAGCCGCCAGTTGCCCGAGCCGTGCTTGGCGTGGTGGTACGATTGGGTCAGGGTGCCGTCGGGCTGGACGGTGACCGGGCCGAGGTGGATCTGGAAGCGGATCGTGCCGTTGCCTTGAAAGTCCCAGCGGTAGTCCCAGTCGCTTGTCCGGTAGATCTTCCAGCCGTCGGCCTCACGGCGGGCGTTGTAGAGCTGCGTCTTGCCGGCGGCGTCGAACTTGTGGTAGCCGATTACTACCCGGCTTTGGGAGTCGAAGCCGAGACGGGTGTTGCCGTTGATCATTCCTTGGCCGGGCCGGACGGGGTCGACGACCTCGGCCGTGTCGATGGTGATCGGCAGCGCGAGCGGCCGGCCGGCGCTGGTCTCCCAATGGACGAGGTCCTTGCTGCGGGCGTAGCAGAGGTGGTGGTTGGTGGCGCAGTCGGGCGTATCGCGCCAGACCCAGCAGACGTGGAAGGTCCCCTGCTTGTCGCGGACCGGGCCGACGTAGTAGGCGTTCATTTTCCCCTGGCCGGAGAAGAGCGGCTGGTTGAAGAGTCGCCGCCAGGTTTTGGAGTTGGTGTCGTAGACGTTGAAATACCGGCTGCCGTTTCCGCTGCCGCCGTCGCGATAGACGAAGATCAGCTCGCCGGTCACGCCGCGGAGGAAGCCCGGATAGGTGCAGCGCCGCTCGTTGCGGCCGACCATGGCGGGGATCCGCTCGAAGCTGGTCACGTCCAACGGCCGTTTGGTGCGGAAGTAGATCAGCGGCACGCAGTGCATGTTTCCGCTGAGGTGGATCTGCCCCTGGTCGTCGGCGGCCATGGTCACCGAATTGTGGCTGTCCCAGCCGAGGCGCGAGGGGAGGCGGGCCAGTTGCCAGTGGTCGGAATCGAGGCGGCGCGAGCCGACGGTCATCCGGCGCTGGGCGTCGTAGAAGGCCACGAATTGCCGCTGGCCGTGGGTCAACAGGGCGAAGCGGACCGGGTGGCCCGACCAGACCGGTGCCACGTCGATTACCTGCTCGACGGTCAGCTCTTCAGCGGCTGCGGCAGGGCAAAGCCACACAAGGGCGATCAGCGGCGGCAGGACGCGTGGAAGACTGAACATGCTGGCCTCCTGTTCGGCGGGACGAGGCGGCATTTGAACTGCTGCCGCAACCCGGCCCAAATGCTCGCGGGGCAATAGCCGGCAGGTA
>CAZUAM010000048.1:7275-18720 GCA_964618095.1 uncultured Planctomycetaceae bacterium
GCCCACCCGCCGGCTATTGCCACCCGCCGGTTATTGTCGTGCGGCAACTCGACGGTCGGTTAACGTTCCGCCTTTTTTCGTCCGGCGGCCCAGCGGATGCCTCGGGCGACCAACTCGCGGTAGTTCGGGTTTTCGTAGGCGTGGTGGTCGTGGCCGAGCATCAGGTAGAAGACCCGGCTCTTGCCGAACCTTTTGACCCAGGCCAGCTCGGGGTCGTTCTTGGGGTGATCGGTCTTCAGCAGGACCCTGACCTTAGGCGCCGTGTAGTAGTTGTTGTAGACCTCGTCGTGGATCTCGAAATTCTTCAGTCCCCGGGTGATGGGGTGCTTTTGGTCGGCCACGGTGACCTTGATCTGCTGGCCGTGTTCCCAACCCGACGGCTTGGGGTACTTCTCGCCGTCGATCTCGCAGGGTTTGAGGACGAACTTGCCGCCGATGATTTTGCGGAACTGGTCCCAATCGGCGTGGGCGCCCATGTTGTGGTGCAGCGAGACCAGGCCGATGCCCTTCTCTTTCAACAAGGCGACAAACGCCTTCTGCTGCTGGGGCGTGATACGGGGGACCATGTCGTACATCACGATCACGTCGTAGTCCTTTTCCAGCCCGGGTTTGAGCAGGTCGGCCGACTTGGGCATCGGGGCCTTGGTGTACTGGACGTTGGGCATAGAATCGAACATGCTGAAGAACTCCTTTTCCTCGAAGCCGTGTCCGCCGAAGGTCAGCAGAACGCGGATCTTTCCCTTGGCGGGCGGCTTTTTTTCTGCGGCAGGCGTGGCGGCCGCGGCGGCCAGCAGGGCCAAGGCCAGCGTGGATGCAACCAGGTACCTCATCACGGGACTCCTCTCGAATGGTTTGACGTGCTTCTGACCGGCCCGGCGCCGGTCTTACCGCCCACTTTACGGGCCGGTACCTGGCAAGTCAAGCGTTTTCTTGCTGCTCGTGGGGCGTGGGCGTGGAATGGACCAGATGCGTGTTTCAACTGGGGCATCGGGCAGGTATATTGATAGTCTGGCTGAAAGGGCCGTCGGCGGAGAGGACTTGCCGCTTTTTTCTTGCATGGGAGCCGGTCATGAGGAACGATTCTGGCGGGTTGCGACTACGGAGCCCTTGGGTAAAGGTTGTGCCGGTTGCCCTGGTCGGCCTGATGTTCTTGGGCCTGGTGGTGCTACCCGGTGCAAGCGGGGCGGAGCCGGCCGGATCGTTTCTGATTCCCGCCTACGCCTTCGATCGCGGCAACGCCAAGACGTTCACGGTGCAATATGCCGATGCCGGGCCGATGGTGGCCTTCGGGGGGGATTATCCGGTGGTGATCGAGTACGACGTCGACTTTCCCGTGGGCACCACCTATACACTCAACATCCGCTATGCAGCCCAAGAGTCCCGGCCGGTCGAGCTTTACCTCGACCAGCGGAAACTCGGCCGGTGTTGCCGGACAGCGACGGGCAGTTGGAACACCAGTGGGGCCAAATGGGAAGCGACCGCTCTGCCCTGGTTTGCCCCGGGCAAGCACACGCTGAAACTGACTCGCGACGGGGCGTTTCCGCACGTGGTGAGCCTGCGGTTCGATTCGCCGGAGGCGTTTCCCGAAGGCTGGAAGCTGCATCGTCCCAAGGCCCGAACGCTCGAGAGCCCGCCGCCGGTACCCAAGTCGGAGCGGTATGCCCCGGGCTACGTCGATACGGCCGCGTTGCGGCTGGCGATCGAGGACCTGGTGGAGACCTTCGGCCCGGAGTATCCCCAGGGGCCGGAGTATCTCCGGTGGCTGGACGCCCTGGAAGAGAAGCAGGCGGAGCTTTCCGGCGGCGGCGCCGAGGAGCGGAAGGAGATCAACGAGTCGCTGGTTGCGCTGCGGCGGGAGGCCCTGCTGGCCAATCCGCTTCTGGACTTCGACAAGCTGTTGCTGGTCAGGCGGGGCGCCGGCTCGCCCAGCCTGGGCCTGCCGAGGAACTGGCAGAGCAATTCGTGCCTGCCGAAGACGGGCTACGACGACTCGATCGAGGTACTTTCCCCGCTGGCAGCCGACGGCCGGTTGACCGCGCTCTACAAACCGGCCGGCGGCAAGTTCGTCGGCGACGTGGACCTGGACTTCGACGCCGGGAAGCTGCTGTTTTCGATGCCGGGCAGCCACAACCGCTGGCAGGTCTTCGAGATCCGCACGGATGGTACCGGGCTGCGGGAGCTGACCGGTGAGCAGCCCGACGTGGACAGCTACGACGCCTGTTACCTGCCCGACGGCAAGATCCTCTTCACGTCAACCGCCTGTTTCATCGGGGTGCCGTGTGTCTACGGCAGCTCGCACGTGGCGGTTTTGTACGTGATGGACGGCGACGGGAAGAACATCCGCCAGCTCTCGTTCGACCAGGAGCACGACTGGTGCCCGGCGGTGATGAACAACGGGCGGGTGTTGTACAGCCGCTGGGAATACACCGACACCCCGCACTCCAACGCGCGGCTGCTGTTTCACATGAATCCGGACGGCACCGGGCAGATGGAGTATTACGGCAGCAATTCGTACTGGCCCAACGCGATCTTCTACGCCCGCCCGGTGCCGAAGCATCCGACCAAGGTGGTGGGCGTGGTGGGCGGCCATCACGACAATCCGCGGATGGGCGAGCTGGTGATCTTCGACCCGGCCCGAGGCCGGCAGGAGGCCAGCGGGGCGGTGCAGCGGATCCCCGGCCACGGCAAGCGGGTCGAGCCGATCATTGCCGACGGGCTGACGCGAGACAGTTGGCCCAAGTTTCTCCATCCCTACCCCCTAAGCGAAAAGTGTTTTCTGGTTTCCTGCAAGCCCGCCTCGCGGTCGCTCTGGGGGATCTATCTCGTCGACGTGTTCGACAACATGGTCCTGGTCAAGGAGGAGCCGGGCTACGCGCTGCTGGAGCCGATCCCGCTGCGCACCACGCCCCGACCGCCGGTGATCCCCTCGAAGGTCAACCTTGCCAGAAAGGACGCGCTGGTCTACCTGCCCGACGTCTACGCGGGCAAGGGCCTGCGGGGGATTCCCCGCGGCAAGGTCAAGGCCCTGCGGCTGTTCACGTATCATTTTTCGTACCAGGAGATGGGCGGGCTGCTGGGGATCATCGGGATCGACGGGCCGTGGGACATCAAGCGGGTGCTGGGGACCGTGCCGGTCGAGGAGGACGGCTCGGCCAAGTTCCGCGTTCCGGCCAACACGCCGATCTCGATCCAGCCGCTGGACGAGGAGGGCAAGGCGCTGCAACTGATGCGGAGCTGGATGACGGCCATGCCGGGCGAGGTGGTCCAGTGTGCCGGCTGCCACGAGCCGCAGAACACGGCCCCGCCGACCATGCAGACGATTGCCAACGGCCGGCCGGCCGCGGAGATCAAGCCCTGGTACGGGCCGGTCCGCGGGTTCAGCTATCCGCGCGAGGTGCAGCCGGTGGTGGACAAGTATTGCCTCGGCTGCCACAACGGCCAGACGCGGCCCGATGGGAAGCAGATCGCCAACCTGCGGGGCGACGTGAAGCTGAACGACTGGCGGCAGGTCACGCCCGGCAACGGGGGCGCCCGGGGCGGGAAGTTTTCGGTGGGCTACGCCGAGCTGCACCGCTACGTCCGCCGGCCCGGCATCGAAAGCGACTACCACATGCTCGAGCCGATGGAGTTCCACGCCGACACCACGCAACTGGTCCAGATGCTCCGCAAGGGCCACCACAACGTGAAGCTCGACGCCGAGGCCTGGGACCGGCTGGTGACCTGGATCGACCTGAACACCCCCTATCACGGCACCTGGGGCGAGGAGTTGCACGATCCGGGCGTGCAGCGGCAGCGGCGGCGTGAGCTGCTGAGGCTTTATGGCGGGATTGACGACGATCCGGAGGCGGTGCCGCAGGTGAATCGCTCACCCGGCGAGCCGGTTATGCCCGAGCCGCTGGCTGCTAAGCCGCAAGCGGTGGAGTGTCCGAACTGGCCGTTTGACGACGGCGAGGCGAGGCGGCGGCAGGCCGCGGCGGGGCTGCCGATCCGGCAGAGCGTCGATTTGGGTGAGGGGGTGACCCTGGAACTGGCGCTGGTCCCGGCCGGCGAGTTTGTCATCGGCAGCGTGACGGGTGAAGTGGACGAGCGGCCCCGGGTGCGGGTGCGGATCGAACGGCCGTTCTGGATGGGCACCTTCGAGGTGACCAACCGGCAGTTCACCCGGTTCGATCCGGCCCACGACAGCCGTGTGGAGACCAAGAACGCCTACCAGTTCGGGGTCCACGGCTATCCGATGAACCGGCCCCAGCAGCCAGTGGTGCGCGTGCCATGGAAGTCGGCCATGGCCTTCTGCCGCTGGCTCTCCGAGAAGACCGGCCGGCGGTTCTCGCTGCCTACGGAGGCCCAGTGGGAATATGCCTGCCGGGCGGGCACGCCCGGGCCGTTCTTCTACGGCGATCTGGCGGCGGACTTCTCCCGATTTGCCAACCTGGCCGACGCCAAGCTGACGGAGTTTGCCAGCGATCCGTACACGGTGGACACGCCGCTTCAAGACCCGTCGAAGTACGACGACTGGACACCGAAGGACACCCGCTTCAACGACGGGTCGGTGATCCCGGTGACCCCGGGCAAGTATCTGCCCAATGCCTGGGGACTTTGCGACATGCACGGGAACGTCTCCGAGTGGACCCGCACGACGTACAAACCGTACCCCTACAACCCGGACGACGGCCGTGACGCCTCCACCCCCACGGGCCGCAAGGTCGTCCGCGGCGGCTCCTGGCGCGACCGGCCGCCGCGCTGCACATCGAGCTTCCGGCTGAGCTACCTGCCCTATCAGCGGGTATACAACGTGGGCTTCCGCGTGATCTGCGAAGCCAAGCCGGACATTGTAGCGGCGAGGGATTAGATCAGACATAAGTGTTGACGAGATGCAGGAGGCGTCTTGACTCGAACCAAGACGGGGGCAACGTTTCCGGCAAGCGGGATCTTGTTTAGCCAACGACGCCAGGTATTATCTGGAAACCACGTAGGATCCCGAACACTATGTGCCTGCCAACGTATAGCCAATGGTCCTGCTCGGCGACATAGTTTTGGAGCTTATCTTTAGGCCATTCCTTGCTTCTTGCCAAGCGATGGCTGGGATACTGTATCCAACGAAGTCTCGGGACCTTGTTCGCGCGCGGCGAGCGGCAGTCATCATCCTGTTGTCGGGCTTCTGCACGCTGGCTACGGCATTCATCCTGGGTTGGGTTGGCGTCGGCTTCTGGACGTGTTTTGGCGTTTTCTTGGGCGGTGTTGTGCTGCTTTCAATTGCCGGGAGTATCGGCGGCTACATTCAGAACAAGGCTAAGAAGGGTGCTGCTGAAGACGACACATAGCGAGTCACGCCAGTTGGCGGGGCGAGCCACAGCGTGGGATACTGCGCGGGTGGCCCAGCTTTCTAGCTGGGTCGCGCAGCGACAAGAAATGCAGAAGGAGACCTCCACGGGATGAACATCCCCACCTTGTTTCGGGCGGAACCCCGGTTTCTTGTGTCTGCGGCACCCGGCTTGTGCCAAGCCGGGCAACGCGGCGACACTGCAAAGGTGGCAATCCCCCCAAAGGACATCCCATCCGTCTGTTTTTGGCGTACAATTGGGCAGGCGAAGTGTTTCGCCACGAGACGAATCCGTTTGAGGAGCGAAGCGATGAAGAACGTTGTTTTAGCGGCGATTGTCTTCGGCATGGCGATCGGGCCGTGGGGAGGCGGAGAAGCCGTGGCGCAGCAGAGTCGTCCCAATCGGACCAAGGCGATCAATCGGGCCGCGGAGAAGAAGGAGAAGCGTATGAAGGCGGAGGCCGAGGCGTTTCTGGAGAAGTACCAGCGGGAGTTCGCTGCCCTGGAGCTGAAATCGAACCGGGCATGGTGGGCGGCGGCCAACTCGGGCAAAAAGGAGGATTTCGACGCCTACGCCGCCGCCCAGTTGGCGCTGAGGAAGTTCCACAGCGATCGGAACGCATACCGGAAGATCCAGAGGCTGATGAAGCTGAAGGACCAATTCGAGCCGCTCGACGCCCGGGCGCTGCGGGTGGCCGAACTGGCGTATAAGGGCAACCAGTTGCCCGTGGAGATGCTCGAGGCGATGGTCAAGCTCTCGACCGAGATCGAACAGATCTTCAAGACGTTTCGCGCGGAGTTGGAAGGAAAGAGGCTGTCGAACAACGACCTGCTGGAGATGCTCGGCGACGAGAACGACTCGAAGAAGCGCAAGGCGATCTGGAAGGCGCTGAAGCAGCCCGGCGGGGCGGTGGGGTCCAAGCTGGTCGAGTTGGCCAAGTTGCGCAACCGGGCGGCCGAGAAGCTGGGCTACTCGAACTACTGGGAGATGCAGATCCGGCTCCAGGAGCACGAACCCGAGCGGCTGCTGCGGATCTTCGCCGAGTTGGAGCGGCTGACCGACGGGCCGTTTAAGGCAATGAAGGAGCGGCTGGACGGGGAGTTGGCCGACCGGTTCAAGTTCAAGCCCGCGGAGATGATGCCCTGGCACTACGACAACCCGTTCTTCCAGGCGGCGCCCCCTTCGGCGAAGGTCGATCTGGACGAGTTCTACGAGAAGAAGCAGAAAGAGGACATCGTGGCGTTGGCCGAGAAGTTCTTTGGCGACATCGGCCTGCCGATCGAGGAGATCGTCGCCCGCAGCGACCTGTACGAACGCGAGGGGAAGGACCAGCACGCCTTTTCGATCAGCATCGACCGGGCCGACGACGTGCGGACGCTCCTGAACATCAAGCCGACCTCCGAGTGGATGGACACGATGTTGCACGAGCAGGGACACGCGGTCTACGACGTGCACGTCGATCGGTCGCTGCCGTACAACCTCCGCGAGCCGGCCCATGCCTTTACGACCGAAGGGGTGGCGATGCTCTTCGGTGCGTTGGGGAAGAACCCCACCTGGATGATCGGCTACGCCGGTGCCGACCGGGAGCGGGTGGGCGAGCTGGAGGAGGCGATCTACGAGCAGCGGCGGCGGGAGCAGTTGATCTTCGCCCGCTGGACCCTGGTGATGCTCCACTTCGAGAGGGCCCTGTACGAGGACCCGGAGCGGGATCTGAACAAGCTCTGGTGGGACTACAAGGGGCGTTTCCAGCGATTGCGGCGCCCGGCGGACCGCGACCGGCCGGACTGGGCGGCCAAGCCGCACTTTACGATCGCGCCGGTCTACTACCACAACTACATGCTGGGCGAGCTGTTCGCCGCCCAGGTGCGTCACATGTTGGCCGACATGGTCGGTCACGCGGGTCCCACCGCCAAGCTAAGCTTCAACGGCCGCAAACAGTTCGGCACGCTGCTGAAGGAGAAGGTGTTCAGGCCGGGTGACTCGAAACCCTGGCCGGAGTTCGTCAAGGACGTCACCGGCGAGGAGCTGACGCCGCGGTACTTTGCCGCGGAGGTGCGGTAGGGCCGGCGTTTCGTCTCCGCACCCGATACACAAAGCCGCGACCGGCGGTCGCGTCCGGGTCGATACCCCGGCGGTCTTCATGGTTGTTTCGCGCGACCACCGGTGGCGGCTTTACGGGGCGGCCCATGCTTTGTGGATTTCGTCCAGGGAAGCGTCCTTGTGGTCGCCGGCGTGGAGCACGACGCGGTAGCGCAGCAGGACCGACTCGCCGGCGGGGAGCTGCCAGGGCTGGTTGATGAAGTTAAACGGCGTGGGCGAGATGAAGCCGTAGTCGCGGGTGAACCAGGGCGTGGGAGCCCAGGGGTTCTTGGGGTGGTCGAGGACGGCGATGCCTTCGAGCAGGTTGCCGGGGACGTTCTGGCGCCGGCCGTGGTAGCCGCACCAGGCGGCCGGCTTGCCGAAGGTTGCCTTCTCGCCGGTTTGCCCCTCGGAATTGATCAGCGTGCCGCCGCCCCAGGGAGTGATGTCGGCGGAAGCGCGGATGGCGAACAGGGAGTGGTTGGTGCGGGTGACGGCGACGTCCTGGACGGCGATCCACTTGAGCTCCCAGTCGATAAACCGCAGCCGCGGCCCGGCCACGGTGACAGTGATCTTCCGCTGGTCCTTGCAGACGACCGGCCCGCCCGGCTTCTTCCACTCGCATTGGTCGAGGATTTCGGCGGATTCGGGCGTGGATTTTCCCAGCCGCGGGCCGGTCGAGAGGATCTGTCCCTGCTTCAGTCCCGTTTGCCAGTAGTTTCCGCCGTTGACGCGGTCGCAGGCGAACAAGAGCGAGCGGTGGTGTGGGTAGGGCAGCGAGGTCTCGGTCGTTAGCGACAGCCCGGAAACCGGCCCGGCCAGCGGGTACATGTAGGGATACTTCTGCGAGCGATGCGCCCGGTAGCTGGTCAGCAGGTGGTTGGCCCAGCGGACCCAGATGTGCGGATTGCCCGGCTCGACCTGATAGACGGTCAGCTTGTCGGCGCCCGGGACCGGCCGGGGCTGGGCGGTTGCCGCCGGCGCGGCCAGATGGGCACCGACGGGGGCCGCGGCCGCGGCCAGGGAGAGCTTCAGAAAATCGCGTCGAGACGTGTGATCGTTCATGCCGATGACTCCCGTACGTGTGTAATCAAAGAGCAGCGTCGCTGGGTACCGTTTCGCGGGCGGGCGTGCCCGCCGTGTCGTGGCGGAGAGGGGGGGTCCGGTTTGGGGGGGGGGGGGGCCGGCGTTGTGGGGGGGTATACCGCCGGCAAATTCCCCGGGGGGGAACCCCCGCCCGCGAAACGGCGATGTCTAACGCCACTCGGCCTTGGTTGCAGCGACGTAGCCTCCATAGGCCCGCTTCAGTTGGTCCGGTTCCACGGCCGACTTGTGGATCCAGATGCGGTAGCTGAGGCGGATGGGTTTTCCCGGCTCGAAGGTCCTCGCCTTGACACCCGGCCAGCCGACGCACAACGGGCCGTAATAGCGGGTGAGCCAGGTGGGCGGATAGTCGGGGTGTTCGGGGTGGACGAAGACGGCGGCCCCGCTGAGGGCGGTGGCATCGCCGAACTTCGAGGTGAAATCGGCCCAGGCCAGCGGCGTATCGGGCAGATCTCCGGTGGTGGGACCGCTGGGGACCGTGATCAGCGTATCTTCCCGCGAGCCGGGGGCGAATCGGACGGTCAGCCCGCCGTAGCTCTTCCCAGCCGCGCCCTGGAGGGTGACCGGCTTGTCGGCCGGGATCCAGGTGAACTCCAGGTCCAGTACCCGGGTGTCGTCGGAGACCTTGAAGGTCCTGATCCAGACGCGCTCGATCATCACCTTCTTCTGGCCGACGAACCAGCCGTTCTCCACGGCCAGCACCGCGGCGGCCGGTCCCGCTTGGCGGCAGATCCAGCGGACGAACTTGTCGCGGATGTTGGGGCCGGCCCAGATGTCGTAGTGTTCCCCCTCAACGCCCACGTGCGGCCAGGTCCAGAAGACGCCGTGGTGGTGGTAGTGGTCCCTGGGGAAATCGTCGGTGAGCAGCTCGCCGCCGAGGCCCCAGAGCGGATGGATGTAACACGCACGGCTGCGGCGGTGGTCTTTCTCGGGGACCTTTTCGTTGGTGATCAGGCCGTGGTTGTAGACCAGCACCGGTGCCTGGCCATCGGAGAGCCGGAGCGACTTGTCGTCGATGTCCTGGAAGCGGAATCCCCCCTGGGCATCACCGGAGGTCTGCTTGGCCGGTCTGAGCCGAAACCGTCGCGGCTTTTCGGCACCGTCTGCCGGCGGAATCGCGGCGACCAGGCGCCCGTGCTCGTCTCCGGAGGACCCGTCGGTGGCAATCGCCGGGACGAGTTGGACCGGGATCTTCAGCTCAGGGTTGTCGACCTCGACGAGTTGCCACGCGCGGCCGGGCTTGAGTTTGACCGCCTCCGGCAGCGCGACGGCCACGTGCAGTGTGACCTGGCTGGCGGGCACGACGAGCGGGGGCCGTCGCTGGGCGGCCAGGACGGTTGTGCTACCGGCGGCAAGACCCACCAGGGCAAAGATCGTGGCCGCCCGAAACATGGTCCGATTGCATCGATTCCAGCAGTAGGGAGAGGAGATTGAACGCATGGTTTGGCTCCTGTGGGTGATTCGAGGTGACGTTGCGCCGGGCGGGTTGCGGCCCGGCGTGATTCCCGCCGCGCAGGCGCGGCGGCTAAACAGTTCATTCTCGGGTTTTCTTCAGGGGAGGTTTTGGCTCGGCGCGATTGGGGCAGGGATGCTTCAAAGGCAGCTTTCCGCCGGACCAGTCGCCCTTGGCTTCGTGCTTCAACTCGGCGTACTTTCGGGCAAGCTCGATGACGGCGTCGTCGGACTTCTCGACTTGGAGCTCGAGCCAGTAGCCTTTGACGTCCTGCTTGGCAACGCGGATCCCGGCTGCCAGCCGGCCGCGATGGTCTCCCCCGGCACAATCGGCGGCCAGAAGCGCGGCGACCAGGCGGTCGGCCAGGCTTCCGCGGGTCTCTTCATACGCCCGGGCCATGGCCGCGATCACCTGGCGTCCGGTCAGCGTGTTTCCCTGGCAGGCGTAATAGCGGCCGGTGGCGGCGCCCCAGTAGACGCCCGAGGGATCGGCGTCGTTGGGGTTTCGGTTCACAGCGCGTCCGTTCATATCGATGATCGCCAGTTGCCGCTTGCCGCGCCGGGGGTCGTCGCGCAACAGTTCGGCGAGGACTTCTTCGGGCAGCTTGCCCTGTTGCAACAGGTCCAGCGCCTTTTCGCCCCAGGCCGGATTGTGCCAGTGCTGGGTGCAGAACGCCCCCACGCCGGCCCGAACGTACGGCACCACCTTGCCGACGGCAGGATACTTGCTGGCCACGGCCGCGCCGCAGACGCCGGTGTTTGGGTCGACCGCGACGATGGAGAAGGTGGCGGTGATCGGCTGTTGCGCACCTGGGTTACAGCAGGACCGCTTCTCGCGCCGCGCAGGATTCGCGAACGCAGAATGAGATGAGGTTTCTCTCTTGCCGCATTCTTCTTGGGGAGTCCCTTCAACCGAAGCTGTCTGGGTCGCCGGCACAACGATGTTGGCTCGCCTTCGTTGAGCCTCCAGCATCGCAGGCCCGGCGAGGATTGCCGTAATGAGGACGGCGACTACGACCGTCAACCTGCTGCGGACAAACGAGGCACACGGGTCTGGAAGTCTCGACGATCGCATGAGGCACTCCATACGATGTATTGAACTTGAGGACGCCTGAAGCTCTTTCGTTTCCCATGTTGGGACATTGACACTGCCCCCACGGCGCGCATAATATAGTGAAGTCCTTTGCTGGAATCAATAGTCAGGCTGGCAGCGTGGGTAGTCTGCCGTGGGCTGCTCAACCCGACCAGATCACGTCGAAGACAAACCAGTGGACCTTCGATTCCATACAGATCCAGAGACGGACGAGCCGCATATCTTCAACCACTCCGTGTCGGAGAAAGAAGTTGAAGAGGTACTCAGCCGCCCCCTGGAAGATCGACCGGGCAGAGAGGGCTCGAGGGTTGCGATCGGCCAGACGCGGGCAGGGCTATATCTGCCCGTGGTCTATGTTCCTGATACGGACCCAGACTCCGCCTTTGAGATCACACC
>CAZUAM010000049.1:0-18621 GCA_964618095.1 uncultured Planctomycetaceae bacterium
AGCCGCTCGGCGATTTGCGATTGTCGGGCGTCGATCGCGTCGAGTTCTTCCTTCCAGGTCTTCTTCGACGGGCCGTGGGGAGCCGGCCGACGCTGAAGCGCCGTCCGTGCCGCCGCCAGGCGGCGAGCCCAACGCCGGTACCAGCGGAGCGTTTCCTCCGGATCGTCGGCGGGCACCGTGGAGGCCGATTCGATCAGCGCGGCGATACTCTTCAAGCGAAACCATTCATGGGGCCGCGGGCTGATCAGACTGCCGTCTTCCGGCTGGCCGGGCTCGTACAGCGAGGGGCCGACGACAGTCCACAAGGTTCGCTCTACCGGCAATCGGCCTAGTGTGGGCGCCTCGAACGATCGGCTGGCGGCTGAGGCGGGCTCGGAAAGCTGGCCGCTGAAGAGGACCTCGATTCGCTGGGGCAGACGGGCCGGATCCAGCGGCACCCGCCACGCCCCGGTATGGGCCGACACCGGTTCGGCCGGCGCCGGTTCGGCGGGTACGCCGGCCACCGAGACTTGCAGCAGACGGTACCCGGAAGGCAGCCACAAGCGACACTCGGACGACCTGCCGGGCTCGAGGTCGAACGTGGCCACCCCCACACAGCTCCGGTCGGCCTGCCAGGCGATCTGCACGTCGGCCAGGCGGCAGCGTGCGTCTCGTTGGGTGTGGCTCCGGCTGAGAACGGCCTGGTAGGGCTTGCCCACGACCTCGTAGGTCAGGAACGTCTCAGCGTCCGGCGGCGCGACGAATCCGTCGGGCAGCTCAGTCTGCTTCAAGCCCTGCTTCTTCCACTCGATCGGTTGACCGTCCGCTTCCTTCGGCAGGGCCAGAAACCGCTTCAATTGTTCCACTTGCCGGAGCAAGACCTGAGGTGCGCTGGGCCGGTCGCCGGGCGGGAGCGTCAGCGGGGTGGAGACGCGGAACTGGTAGTCGGCCTCGATCGCCGCCGGGGGCCGCACGATCAACTGCCGGGGCCGGCCCGGTGTATCGATCAGCTTCGGCGCGGCCGGTGGACTGATTTGGAAGGGTTCGCTCAGTGGGCCGGGTGCCTCGATCCGGATCTGGTCGACCACCCCGCCGGTGACGTGGACCCGGCAGTCGATCTCCGCCTTCCAGGATCCACCGTCGCAACGCAGCCGGGTGACCTGCTCGGCTCGAACTTTTGGGCGGTTCGGCGTCAGCATGAGCGTGGCCTTGATCGGCCCCTCGCCCTGGGCGCGAAACTGCCCAACCAGGCGTCCCCGCTCCAGATCGTTCGCATCGATCAGAGGATCGTCCACCTTCACAAGCCCGTTGGCCTGATCGAGCTTGACCAGGACGGCTGGGCGGCGGAACAGTTCAATCGTCGAGGATTGCATCTGGGCCCGGTCGATTTGCAGCACCGGCAACTGCATTTTTCTGCCCCGCGTCGGCAACTGGCCGTGCAGGGAGAGTTTCTGCGGCCCGGCCATCAGTTCGCTCAGGAAGACAGTAATCGTGCCCTTCTCGTCTTGCGACCAGCGGGCGGCTCGCGGGTCGCCTTCTTCCAGGACCGAGACGTCTTCGACCCGCAAGGCGGCTGGGGCCAGCAGGCGGTGCTGGAAGACGTATCCGGCCGTGGGTACAAGCTGGGCGTCGAACTGCACCGCGACGCTTCCCCGGTCGAAGCTCAGGGCCAGCTTCTGCTCGACGCTGGTGCGTGGTTCGCAGAGCCGCGTGGAGATGGTCCAGGCGGTTTCCCCGGGGGGGAGTCGGTAGGCGAACTGGGGCTGCGATTCGGAGGGTCCCCAACTGCCGAGGAAATCGGGCACGGCCACCGCCTTGAGCCGATCGGGTGGAGGTTGTTCGTACTGCAAGGCTGCGTCGACCGAGACGGCCAGCCAACGGCGGGTGGACCTGGCGTCGAGGACCTTCAATTGCGGCAGCCGCAGGTTGCCCACGCCCGAGGCCCCGGTCAGGATGAACCTCGCGTTGAGGACCACCTGGTCGGAAACGGGTGCGGGCCATCGGAGGGTGAGGGTCTGCGGTTGGCCCGGCAGGCTGCGGGCCTCGACCGCCGGCGGATCGTCGCCTTCCAGCGGAAGGAGTCGCAATCGCGGATCGGTGACCAATCGGACCTGGCGAAGCTGGCCTTCGGTGATCTTGAACTTCAGCTTTGCGTCGACCACCACCGAACGGTGCTGGACCTTCATCCAGAGCAGTTCCTCGACGTCCAGGGACGAGGCGGTTGCCGCCCGACCGGCACCGTCAGGCCAGCGAACCCTCAGCCGGCTGCTGGGGCCTAGCTCGGCGACCAAGCGAGGCGGTTCGTCTTCGGAGCGGATGGCGCCGACCGCGGCGGGGAGCTGGATGGGGGGCGTGCCCGGCGGCACGCTCAGTTCCAGCCGCGAGGTGGCCAGGGGTGGGATGTTCAGGTCGAACCCCGCCCCCGCGCCGTCGCTGCGCAAGCTCGGCCGCAGAGAGAGCTCCAGGTGATACTCTCCCGGCTGGGGGACGTCCAGGAGCAGCCCGCCGCCGTCCGCTTCCCACTCCGGCTGGATCACCCGGCTGTCCAGCAGGGCCCCGTCCGGCAGCAGGTTGGCCCCCTCACGGCCCAGCGGGATTCGAACACGTGTCGCGGCATCGAACACCTGGAGGGCGAAATCCGCCTTGAGCTCCTCGACCACCAGCCGCTGGGAGGTGGTTTCCCTGGAAAGAGCGCCGCGATACAGGGCTGCCTCGATCAGCCATCCGTGCGGCTTCTCGGTCGCCGCGGCCCCGAGGCGGTCCAACTGAATGTAGATTGCCTCCGGTACGTAATACTTGTCTCCGGTCGGCTGCCCGTCTTGGTCGACGGGAATGAAGACCTGGTGCATCGGGGGTGCCGGCGGCGTCGATCCCGGCTGGGGCTGCTCGCCGCGGGCCACGGCGTACACGGCACCCACCGCCCCTGAGACGAACACCAAGGCGCCCAGCAGGGTTGCCGCCGAAACGGCGCGTGGGGGATCGGGCTTGGCGGTTGAGTCGGCAGGCGGCCGCCGTGCGGCGCTGCGGCCGCGGATCAAGCGGTACGCCAGGCAGAAGAGCGTTCCCAGCACCGCACCCGATGCAATGGGCACGTACGCTTCGGGAAGCAACAGGGCCGCACAGCCGAACCCGCCCGCCAGCAGACTCAGCACCGCGGGCCGCTGGCCGGCGATCCACCATCCCAGGGCGATCACCAGCAGAAAGGTGACCGAGCCCAACAGGCGCACGGTCTGGCGGTGGACGAACTTCAGCCTTCCCATCGGCGGGGCATTTTCATGTCCCGCCGCATGGGCGGGAGAGGTGCCGGGCACTTGCAGGTGGTAGGTGTTCCAGCCGCGGGTATCGGCCGGTTTATCTGCCGCCGAGGGGGTCTGGGTCCAAGGGAGTTTGGGCTCCGCGGGTGGCCCCTGCGGCGTTTCGACCGGGGGCGGCGGTTGGCCGGGTGTTCCGGCGGGGGCGAAGAATCGGGCAATTGCGGCCAGCGGATCGAAGGCCCCTTCGCCGGCCGCCCTTCCCAAGGGGCCGAACAGTCGCCGGCTCCAACTCAGGCGCGGCCCTGTGGGGGTTTGCCAATGGGGGTCCGAATCGTACGCTTCGTAGCCCGGCGGCAGCCACACGGTCCAGTGTTGGGCGAGAACGTTCAAGTCGACCTCGGGCAGGGGTGCAGTCAGCGAGCCGATCGTCCCCAGCCGTTCAGGAGGCGTGCTGAAGCGGACCGACACGGCGGGGAACTTCTCGCCCCGGGGAAGATCAATCGTCAGCCGGCCGGCGCGCCCGTCGCTGAGTCGGTGCAGGGGGACACGGTCTCCGCCTACCCGGACACCCTGGATGTTCTTGGGCTTCACTGTCGAGGGCAGATCCAGTTGCAACACCCCGCCCCCGGAGTTTTGCAGCCGGTAGGTGGCCAAGTGCCGGCCCGCCCCGCTGGCCTCGTATCGCGACTCGAGGTGGCAATCCCAAACCCAAGCCGGCGGCGTGGCCGGATCGCCGGACCTGGAGACGGTTACGGCCTGCTCAGGCGGTTCCAGCACGTCGTCGGGGCTTCGACCCTCCAGCGAGATTCTCAACTCGGCGGCGTCCGGGTCGTTTTCGAACAACAGTTCTTCGGGCAACTCGGCGAACAACTCCCGCTGGAGGGCGTCGAGACTGCCGGGGGCGATGCGGCTAAGCTCGTCATCGCCGCTGAGGCTGAGCTGATACGGGCCCACCGCGCGAACCGCCACCAGTCGTTTGCTGTCCTCGGGTGCCTGGAACCGAAGCGGCAGCAGATCGTCGACCCCAAGCTTCCGGCCCAGCGGGGAGCCCGGCCGGCGAGCATGAATCTCCAGCCGCATGGGCTGGGCCGGAGAGAGTGGCTTGGCCAACCGGACCGTCAGCTTCTGCCAGCGGCCACTGGCTTTTCCGAGATCCCAATCGTCCATGGCTTCCGGCGGGCGTGACTCGACCGAATCGATCAGCCACCGCCGCGAGACGTCCCCTTGGAGCGAGAAGAGCGAGTCTTCGCGGGCGCGGAAATCGGCCACCACCCGAGCGGTCATCCCCTTGTCGCTCAGCTCGATCGCGGTACCGCTGGCCAGTTGCAGCGGGGCGCGGCGCCGTGAGAGGATGATCTCCACCGTGGCACCGGAGGTAGAGTATTGGAACTGGGCCGATTCGCCGCCCGGCGAGCCCGACAGCGGCCCCGTATCGGTCTGCCGGCAGCCGACCGGCACGAGCCGTTTGACCAACAGCGGAGAGGGCACCAGCAGCGTGGCCTTGCCTTCCTGCCAAGAGACCCCCTCGGGGCGGATCCGCGGCAGCCGCCAGCGGCGATCGGTAGTAAGCGGGGCCAACGCCCTCAGTTGCAGCACACGCTCGGTGTCGTGAACCGGCTCGGGCAGTGTCAGCGCGATCCGAGTAACCGAGCTGCCGCCGGCGGAGGTGACCGACCAGGGGATGCTGGCGTCGCCGTAGCGGGCGCTGACCAGTTGCAACTGACGATCCAATGCCAGGGTGACCTGCCGGAGCGGTCCGTTGTGGATCTCGAACTTCAATTCGGCCACCAGGTCCAGGCCGCGGAGCGAGAAGTGATACTCCAGCCACTCCCGCACCAGGGGCAATGGCCGCTGCCGCTGGGCAGCACCAGCCGGAAGCACGCGGAGACGAACGCGATGATGGCCGCCCAGTTCGATTTTCCAGCCGCGGAGCGTTTCGTCGGTCCAGTCTGTTTGAGACACCAGCCCGTGGTCTACCACGGGGGTGAGTTCTACGGGCAGTTCGAGGATCAGGCTGCTGGTGGGGCAGGCGGGCAGTTGGAACTGGAAGTTGAGCACATCGTCCGCGTCGCGCTGCCCGGCCAGCGACCACTCGAAATCCAACTGGCCGGAATCCGCCACCAAGACCTGGAGTTTGCCGTCGGCTCCCAACCCGAGCGTGGCCGCCCCGGGCTCGGCACCGGACCAATCTGCCTTGCCGATCGCCAGAGAGCACGGATCCAGCGGCAACAGGGTGGGAGTTTCGGCCGACTGGATCACCTGCAAGGTGCCCCGCCCGGACGCCAACTGGTCGCCGACCAGGCGGGCCTGGTACTGGGCGGCCACCGGTCGTGCGGAGAGCAAAGGCCGGGTGCCGGAGGCCGTGCTCTGGGCGATTTTCAGCAGGCGCTCGAACTCGGCCGGCTCCATCGGCATGTACTTGACGTTTCCTCGGGGCCAGTCTTCCACTCGATCGGCCGGGGCATAGACCCGGCGAAACCGCAGGGCCCGGGCCGCCTTGGCGCTGGCCGCCCGTTCATCGCCGCCGGCGCGGCAGACGGCCTCCGGAAGCGTAGCCGCCAGCAGCACCGAGAACATCGATCTAAGCAACAGCGGCCTGAGATTCATGCGCTGGGGTCCGGGGCCGACGGTGGCACGAAGACCGGGGCGGTTTGGGTGGAAGATTGGGTGCCGGCCGCTGGCACCGGGTAGTGGGTTTGGGTAGAAGCCTTCTCCAGGATCACGCTGGGAGCTTCCAGCAGCGCGGTTGCCCGACGCCGCCGGGCCACGCTCCGCTCCAACAATCCCGCCAACAACGCCAATGCCAGCCCCAAGCTGGCGGCCTGTGCCAGCAACAGCGTCGGCTCGGGATAGAGCATGCCCACGCACAGCAGCACGACTGCCGCGACGAAGAGTGTGGCCGGGTGACGTGTGAGAGGAACGTAGATCAACAGCAGCCCGGCCACCAGCGCGGCACCCGAAGCACTCAGCACGATCCACGACCGCCAGGCGGTCCGCAACTCGCATCGTTCGACGTTGCCCATGCTGCTGAAAAGGTAGCAGTTCACCCCGCGAGGCCCGAACTTCTCCTGCGAGCCATCGGTCGGGGGCTTCAGTCCCACCCAGGTTTCCAATTCCGACTGATCCCGCAACGGCTTGCGGCCCCAGAAGTACCCGTCCCGGTGCCAGGTAAACTCGTTGGTCAGCCCCTTCGGGGCGGCAATCACGTGTTCATTCCACGGCACCAGGAGCTGCCAGTACAACCAGTCGACCCGGACGTCACCTCCCAGTCGCGGCAGTTCAATCGACAAGCGGCCGGGGGGTTCTCGTCCCCGGGGGAAATCACACCGCAGTTCCAACAGATGCCGGCCCTGACTGGTATCGCCGGAGAGGGGAATCATCAGACGACCCTCGTGGTCGCGCTGCCCCTGGAGCTGCTTGCCGTCCAGGAGCACTTGCACCCGGTCTATTGTAGCCCCGGCCGGAACCACCAGTGCCAGCTCCTTCTGGTCGCTGCTGAAGGAGAACACTGCGCGGTCCCGTCGGGCAGACTGGATCAGCCAGGTTTGCACCCAGGCCCGCTCCACCACCGTTGTCCCCTCCTGCTCATCCAATTCCACCTCCAACTCGACCTGTGTCGTGGGCTGGTCGGCCGAGAGTTGCAGTCCGGGTGGCGATCCGGATTGCTGAACCTGCTGTTTCCACACAGCCCGGGCGTCGTCGGAAAGTCTCAACTTGATCTCCGGTGGAGTCGTCACGTAGAGTTTGTTGCTTGCCAGACTCGCCTTGCCGGGCATCACCAGGGGGAGGGGAAGCACGAGGGGCTTTTGATGGACAAGTCGTTTAGCACCGGGAACAAGCTCCCCGAACGGAAGGGGATATTGCACCTTCAGCTCGCACGCACCGATGCACGCCCCAGGCAGGTCAATCTGCATCCGAACCGGCTCCGAGGTGTCCGGCCGGTTTCCACCGCCGGGTGGGACCACCGGCGTGAGCGGCTGGCCGTCGTATTGAAACTCCAATTGGCCTGATTCGGTCAGGGTCCGCGGCACCAGGACGGTGAGACTGTCCGCCGGTTCGTAGTCGATCGTGTAGGCCAGCTTTTGTTGAACCTGGCCGGCCTGCTTGCCGAGGCTGACCTGGCTGGTCACGTCGACCGCGACCCTCCGGTTATGGACGCGGAAACCGGCCGCAAAGACGGCCTCGGCCTGCTCACCACGATAAAACAGCGGGGGCTGTTGGCGGTTGGGAAGTACCACTGGCGGGCCGACCGGTTGGCGGATCAAGCCCACCATCGAGTCGTGGTTGGGAGTCAACTCCACGTTGTTGGCCGGAAGGACTACGACCGCCGCCGGCCCCGGCCAGTCGGCCTGTGGTTGAGGGAGCCGAAGCACCAGCGAATCGGTGCCCTCGGCGATCGGCCACTGTGCACTGATCTGCAACTCCAACTTTCCGGTCGCAGGTGGCAACAGGGGGATGTAGAGCAGGTTGTCATCGGTCGCCGCGACCCCGCCGACGGCAACCAGCGTTTCCGGCTCTACCTTGACGGACTTCCAGCCGGGCGGCATCACCACGTCCAATTTGAAAGCCCTCGCCCCACGGATCGTGTACTTCAAGTTCGCCTCTAACTGCACCGCTTTGGCGTCGACCAGCAGCCGATAGTCCGGTTCGACGCTGATGCGGGTTCTTTTGGACACCAGGCGGGCGGTCAGCGAATAGGGCTGCGCGTGGTAGTCGAAACCCGCCACCACGTCTCCAAGGGGCGACGGCTCGACTTGTCGCACTTCGCGGCCGCCGCCCCACAGGACCTGCAAGTCGTTGTCCGCCGCAACGTCGATGTGCCCCCATTGCCGGGCCGCGTCCAGGACCTCGAAACCGGCCAACTCCAACCACTCTTCCGGCGTTTTGAGGTCGTGGGGCCGCCTGGTGGCCAGACGAACCTCGACCTGCCCCGACTTCTTCTCCGCGAACCGGACCTCGACGACACGGTGCTGAGCTCCCGTTGCGTCGTCGTTCTCCACCGGCGCCACCGAGTAGCCGTTTAGACTGAAGGGAACGCCGGGAACCAGGCTCGCGCCCGGAGGCAGCCGGACGCGGAACCGATCGAAGGGGGCCCCGGAGCCGTGGACCTTCAGCGTGGCCTCGGCCTCGACGCCCCGAGCGTCGATTCGAGCCAGGACGGTCCCCTCTGCTTCGAGGATGGTAGGTTGTTGGGGAGGTTGGGCGCCCGGCCCGTGCCAGGTCAATTCGAAGTCGCCGCCCAGCCCCAGCACGGTGAACTCAGTTGCCCCCTTGTTGGCCGCTGCCGAGTCCAACAACCCGGCTCCTCCCGAGACCTTTCCCACCGCCTTGGGCAGCGGGACGCTCAGTTTCAGTTGCGAGAGCGTGGCTCGGGGTGCGAGCAGTTTCAGTCGGGTTTCGTCGCCCACGCCCACCAACGCCACCGAGACGTTCAGCCGAAGTTGGTGTTCCGCTCCGGCCGGACCGCGGATCCAAGCCACGTGTCCCTCACCGCCGTCCTCGAAGTGCACAAAACCCTCACCCGGTCCCTGGTACTTGGCGGGCTCGCGGAGGAAGGCTCGGTCGAAGCAGAGGGGCACGCGGACCCAGCCCTCCTCACGCACCAGCACCTCGACCTGGACGGTCAACTCGGCGTGCTTCGCGCCGGCGGTGCCGCTGATCAACATCGACTGAAGAGCGTACCGCGGCCGCTGGTTTCGTGCTTTGATTCCCAGCAACACGTCCCGGGCCTTCTTGAAATCCTCCCACGTCATACCGGGCACGGCCACGAGCTTGCCTTGCTGGTCCTTCAAGTAGTAAAGAACCGGCCGCGATTCCTCGACCTGGGGCGAGGCCAACTGGGGCGGTTTTGACGGAGGTTTGTCGGCGCGTTCGGGCGGGCCTGGCGCCGCGCGGTGCTGGGCAGAAACCACACAACACCACAAGAGCAGGTGGCAGACAGCCGCTGCCGTCAGGTGAACCGCTCTAGCAGGCAAACCCTCTCCTCCCCCAAAGCTTGCCGTCAGACCTCGGCAAGCGCCCCCTGTTCTAGCGCCGGCGTGGCTCCGAACGAGCCAGAAATGTACCTTTATCCAGTCTAATCACCCGGCCGGTGGAGATAAAGGGGCAAGACTCGACATTGTTGTTCTCTGCGCTGCCTGCCCGGGGGCCGACGGCTGCCACGAGCCGGCAACCCGCACCCAGCGGAACACCGCCCTATTTGGGGAGGCTGCCGGGGAGAACATCGTGGCAGGGCCCGGTTGTGTCCGTCTCTACCGGGGGGACCTCCGCGACGAGTTCCCGGAGGCGCGCGTGCAGCGGGGCGTTGGCGGCGGCCAGGAACTGGGCCTCTTCCAACAGGAACGGCCCCCCACCCGGCGCGGACACCACTCCCCCCGCCTCCCGGACCAGCAGCACACCGGCCGCCACGTCCCAGATCTTGGCCGAAAACGACCAGTACAGGTCGAAGCGCCCCGCGGCCAGGTAGCAGAGGTTCAGCGCGGTCGACCCGGTCCGGCGGATCGCCTGGCACCGGTCCAGGGCCTCCAAGAACACCAGCAGATCGGGGCAATCCCGCGGAGTCCTCGGCGGAAAGCCGACCGCCGCCAGGGCCCCGGATAGCCGGCGTATGTCGCTGGTGCGGATGGGCCGGCCGTCGAGATAGGCCCCCTGGCCGGCGGCGGCCGTGAAACACTCGTTTCGGACCGGATCGAAGACCGCTGCGACGAGCAGCTCGCCGTGGCGTTCCAAGGCCAGCGAGACGCTGAAATGCGGCACCCGGTGCACGAAGTTCGTGGTGCCGTCCAGGGGATCGGCGATCCAGCGGTACTCGCTCCGTTGGGGTGCAGCCGCGGTGTCTTGGTCTTGATCTTGTTCCTCGGCCAGCAGGCTGTGGTCGGGGAAGGCCTCGAGCAGGGTCTTTCGGATCACCTCCTGGGAGGCAAAATCGGCCTGGGTCACCAGATCGGCGGGGCCCTTTTCGCGGACGTCGATCCGACCAATCCAATCCAGGACCGTGGCCCCGCCGGCCCGCACCGCCTTTTCGCAAATCGTTGCGTAGTCTGACATTGCGCTTATCACGGCCACCTTGCGTGAAGTACCTCTTCGATTATAGGGCCTCCGCCTGATTGTGCAACTCAAGCCGCCACCCCTCTAAATAGTGGGGTGGCGTGCCGGAAAAAAATTCCGACCCAGACCGCTTTTGAGGCAGAGAAGTCTAGACACGGCTGAAAAAGTTGGTATCATCGAAGGTGTGAGAGAGGGGGATCAGTCGGTGGTCCCGGAAAGGCTTCCCAACAGGTCGGGCCAAGCCTTGATTTGATTTATCGCTGGTTATATCAGGAAGCCGATACGCTACGACCGGCCTCTTCTCTGTTCCGGCCCCGCCGTTTCGCATCTGCTGCGAGCGGCGGGGTTTTTTGATTGGGGGCAAAAGTCGGGGTGAACTCTCCATGCCCGCACTTGCTTGGCAGTTGGAACAGAAGGTCGCCCGCTTGCGGCTCGATCAGTTGATCGCAATGGTCGATCTGGGCCAGCCGCACGAAGGACTGGTCGAGGTTTCTCCGGGCGCCGGTCGGCTGGCCGGCGCTCAACTATTGGGAATCGCCACTGCCTGCTTTCCGTCAAGCGAGGAAATCTTGTCGGTCGAAAGTCACGTGCGCGGTGCGGACTTGGTGGCCTGGTACAAAGAGTCGGAAAACCGGCCGGTGCGGATTGACGCGCGGTGGCGCGCAGTGAGCCCGACGACGTCTGAAGAGTTCGTTGCCGCCGTGGAGTTGGTGCTGTCGGTGCATACGCACTTGCCTGACAGCCGGTTGGAGTTGGCCGTGCAGAGTGAACTCTCGGCAAGTGAGGTGCTCCGCCTGCTGGATGCGGAGTCCCTCTACTACCGGCCGTTGGCTTTGTCGCCGGGAGTGGCAAAGCCCGTGCAGCCGGACCAGGGGCCCGGATGTTTGCTGTTCCGCCCGTCGGGCACGGAACTGAGCTATGCCGAAATGGTCCACCCGGCCGATTTCCGACAGGGACACCTGCTCGCCGGTCCCGAGGGCGACGGCACGATGCGTGTCAGTCATGAGCTGTTTTCCGAGCGGTTGGAGAAGGGCGTGATCCTTCGGTCGCGGGTGCGGGGTCTGTTTCTGCCGCGCGAGGCGGATACGCGGATCGCCGCCGCATGTTACGCGGCCTTTGCCACCGCCGAACCGCCGTTGAGCACATAGGCGGCCGTTGCCGGTGGAGCGGCGCACGTGAGCTGACGATTTGGGTGCCGGCGGCGGCTTGTCCGCCACCGCCATTCGGGGCAGCCAAGCTGCCCCCCGGCACGCCTGAGATGAAATGCTTCGGAGGACTGGTAAATCGGCGTTAGCCGGTTGGGGGATTCCTGGCAAGCCTTGCGCCCTGGGTGGACCTTGCAGAGCAGTTTTCCGTCGGTTGCCAACGCCTGGCGCGGGGGATAAACTAGCACCAAACGGTTTTTGTGGACCATTTCGGTAAACCTTGGAAGGTCACGTTTCTCGTTCCGACGCTCCGCGTCGGAACGCAGCCGGTGGACGCTCTGCGTCCTGATTTGCGACGCGGAGCGTCGTGGTGACCCGTTCCCACGCAGAGCGTGGGAACGAGGAGTGTGAGATCTCAAAGTTAACGCAACTCGGCCCGAAAACCGTTTGGTGCTAGGGCATAATTGGGGCGGGGTAGGGCTGATTTCCTCTACGAGCCTTTATTGGAAGGGAGCACCGTGAAGGACATCTTCATCACGGAGAACTTTCTGCTTCAAAACGACAAGGCGGTGGAGTTGTTCCACGACTACGCGCGGGACGTGCCGATCGTCGATTACCATTGTCACCTGCCGCCGCAGCAGATCGCCGAGGATCACAAGTTCGAAAACCTTACCCAGGCCTGGCTTTACGGCGACCATTACAAGTGGCGGGCGATGCGCGCCAACGGCGTGGCGGAACGCTATTGCACCGGCGACGCCTCGGACCGGGAGAAGTTCCAGAAGTGGGCCGAAACGGTCCCCGCCACGCTCCGCAACCCCCTGTATCATTGGACCCACATGGAACTCCGCCGGCCGCTGGGGATCAGCGATCGGTTGCTCTCTCCCCAGACGGCCGAGAGCATCTGGCAGCAGACGCGGGAGAAGCTGGCCCAGGACGAGTTTTCCTGCCGGGGGATCATGCGGCAGATGAACGTGCGGCTGGTGTGCACCACCGACGATCCGATCGACAGCCTCGAGTATCACGCCATGATCGCTGCGGATTCGTCGTTGAAGATCAAGGTGCTGCCTGCCTTCCGGCCCGACAAGGCGATGGCGGTGGGATCACCCGAGGCGTTCAACGCCTGGGTGGACCGCTTGGCCGAGATCAGCAACATCGACATCAAGGACGATTTTGCCACGTACATGGAGGCCATCCGCCGGCGCCACGATTTCTTTCACAGCATGGGTTGTCGAATCTCGGATCACGGCGTGGAAAGTCTGTACGCCGAGCACTATACGGAATCGGAGATCAACACGATCTTCCGGCGAATCCGCAGAGGCAACGAGCTCCGTCCCCAGGAGATCTTGAAGTTCAAGTCGGCCATGCTCTACGAGTTCGCCCTGTTGGACCACGAGAAGGGCTGGACGCAGCAGTACCACTTCGGGGCACTGCGGGGTAACAACACGCGTTTGCTGAAGGAGATCGGTCCCGACACCGGCTTCGATTCGATCGGCGACTTCGAGCAGGCCGCGTCGATGTCCAGGTTCCTCGACCGGCTGGATTACGACCAGCGGCTGGCCAAAACGATCCTCTACAACCTCAATCCGGCCGACAACGACCTGGTGGCCACCATGATCGGCAACTTCCAGGGCGGCAGCACGCCGGGCAAGATGCAATTCGGCAGCGCCTGGTGGTTTATGGATCAGAAAGACGGCATCGAGCGGCAGCTCGACGCGCTCTCGAACCAGGGGCTGTTGAGCCGCTTCGTGGGGATGCTGACCGATAGCCGTTCGTTCCTTTCCTACGCTCGGCACGAATACTTCCGCCGCATCCTCTGCAACCTGTTGGGGGCGGAGATGGAGCAAGGGCTGTTACCCAACGAGATGGAGCTGATCGGTGCGATGGTGCAGGACATCTGCTACCACAACGCGGTGAGCTATTTCGGGTTCGAGCTGGAAGAAGGCTGAACCGGCCGTACGATACGACGCTGGTGCGCGGCGCGAGACGGCTGCCCGGGCCGGCGATTGTGGTGATTTTACTGGGCCTGGCGATTCTGGGGATCGAGTGCGCCTGGGTGCGGCGATGGCTGAAGCGAGTCGGCGAATTGGGGAGGGCGTAGGAGAGTGCATCGAGGAGGCTTTCGACGACGAAGATCCGGAGGAATCGGGTGTCTGAGTTACCCCGAAGCAAACCACAGTCCTGGGAGAGTTACTGAAGGAGCAAGAGAAATGACCAAGTTCAAGGTCATCCTACTGGCCGTGGTCGGTCTGCTTGTGTTGATAGTGGTCCTGCAGAACACGGAAGCTGTGGAAACAAGGCTCTTATTCCTCACCGTCACGATGCCGAGAGCCGTGTTGCTTTTCGGGACGCTGCTGATCGGCTTCGCGTTGGGCGTACTGACTGCCGGCCGAATTGTGCGTAAACCGAAACAGCCCGCGTAGGCGGCGCACCGCGACCTCCTTACGACTGCGTGGATTGGCCGTGTGGCCAGGTTAGCAGAGCGAGGGGGATGCCTCGGCGCGCACCGCGTGGCCGGCGAGACGCAGAATGGGCCAAGACCGATGATTGCCGTCATACTGCTGATCGTTATTCTCGTCTTGTCTTTGACGATCACTCGGATTGGCGCCGTGGCGTTGACGCTGACCGGAATCTCGGCGGAGTCGGCACGGTTCCAGGCCCGATCAGCCTTTTCGGGTGTGGGATTCACGACAACCGAGGCGGAGGCGGTGGTGAATCACCCGGTGCGGCGCCGCATCGTGATGCTGCTGATGCTGTTGGGCAACGTTGGAGTTGCCACGGTGATCGCCACACTGATGATCTCGTTGCTCAAGACGAGCCAGTCTGGTAATTGGTTGCGGAATCTTCTCTTGCTGGCCGGCGGCTTGATTGGTGTTTGGATCGCAGGAAGGAGCCGCTGGCTGGACCAACTCCTATCGCGCTGGGTGGCCAAGGGGCTGCGACGCTGGAGCGCCCTCGACGTGCGCGACTACGTGGGGCTGCTTCGTTTGGCCGGTGAGTATGCCGTGTTGGAGTTGCAGGTTCAGGAGGGAGACTGGCTGGCTGGCAAGAGCTTAGCCGCATTAAAGCTGCCCGATGAAGGGGTCCTCGTTCTGGGGGTTCAACGGCCGGATTCCACCTACATCGGCGCACCGATAGGGACCACCATAGTCTGCCCCGGCGACGTGCTAATCGTCTACGGCCCGATCTCTCGGGTGACGGAGCTCGACGAGCGCCGGGCAGGCCGTGCGGGCGTAAAGGCCCATCAGGCAGCGGTCACGGAACAGGATGAGCGGATAGAAGAACAGCAGGCCACGGACCCGGTGGTGGAGGAGGCATCGGACGCCCAACAGGAATTATGAGGATTGGCGTCTGCGGTCCGCCGCTGCCTGTACTTTTTCGCTCGCATCGCAGGTCGTTGTCTATCCTCACCAGGTGGTGCCGGGAGTCAGGTTTCCGAACCGTCGTCTTCGAATGCGTCACGTTCGGCTGATCCGATCCAACCCCTGCGGTGAAAGTAGAGCGTCATGCCGACTGCCAGGAGGAGCATCACTGCCCAGACGAGTGGGTAGGACCACCACAAGTGAAGCTCGGGCATATTCTCGAAGTTCATCCCATAGATACCGGCCACGAACGTGAGGGGAATGAAGATGCTGGCCATGATCGTCAAGACCTTCATCACGTCGTTCGTGCGGTTAGCGACGGAAGAAAGGTAAATGCTCATCAGGCCGGTGACCATTTCCCGGTACATCTCGATAACCTCGGAGGTCTGGACGCAGTGGTCGTAGGTGTCGCGGAGATAGATGCGCGTAGTCTCCGTGATAAGCGGATTTCGGTCGCGGATGAGTGAATTGGCCGAGTCGCGCTGCGGCCACACGGAGCGGCGCAGGTTCACGAGCATGTTCTTCGTTCGGTTGAGCTTGCGCAGCAAGCTGGGATTTGGGTCGGTGATGACGACATCTTCTAGCTGTCCCAACTGGTCACCCAGGGCCTCCAGGACCGGGTAGTAGCCGTCAACGATCGTATCCAGGATCGCATAGGCCAGGTAGTCTGCCCCTTGACTTCGGAACTGTAGACCTTTGCTTCCTTGTATTCGGCTGCGAACCGGGTCGAGCACGTCGCCGGGGCGTTCCTGAAAGGTGATGACGTAGTCCTTGCCCAGCACGATGCTGACTTGCTCGATGTTGATTTCAAGCGGTCCAATGAGACGCACCATTCGCGTGACCACCAAGAGCTGCTGATCGTAGGCCTCCGCTTTAGGGCGCTGTGGCACGTTGACCACATCTTCGACGGCCAGGCGATGCAACGAGAAGACCTCGGCGATTCTGCGAATGGTCTCCTCATCACCGAAGCCTTGAACGTCGACCCAAGTAACCACGTCTTCCGAGAGGGCCTCCCGCAACTGCTGTACGTCCGTAGTGTCCTCTTCGCGGACAGTGTCCGACGTATAGTGGATGACGTGAATCTTGGGAGGGGGCGCGCCGTTGGCGATGACGAGCGTCCCGGGCCGCGCCCCGACGGGCGGATGACGTTTTTTGAAAACCATGGTTCTCGACTCGCAGGTTAGGATGGAGACTGCTTCGCAAGAGGGAAATTGAACAGCTTCACTTGAGATCGTTCCTGGGGAGTATATCTCGCTACCGCACTCCGCAGAAGTAGGGCCTGCCAGGGCCCGGTCGACTTCTGCCGCTGAGCGCACGGCTCAAATAGTCTCGGGCAGAAGTGCCTTCGGCGGCAGTCGCTGCAATTGCAGTCGATCCGGCGGTTCGACGTAGGGCATACTGCAACGGCCGCAGGAAATCGGGACAGTCGCCTATCTCTGGAGCCAGATCCTTTGCCGCAAGGTAGGCGGGCGGGCCGCACTGACTGGCAAGTCGGCAGTTTATGCACGTATGTCCCTTAGAACAATCCCGCGTACCACTCTCTCAGCGCTTCCACCCCGCGGCGCAGCGCCAAGGTTTCGTTGGCCAGGGTGAGCATGCGGCAGCCGTTCTCCACGCAGCGGGCGGCATACTCGGGGCCGGCGGGCACGGTGCCCCAGGACTTGCCGTGGCGGCGGCAGGCCGCCGAGACGGCCTCGACGGCCTCCCAGACCTCCTCGTGGTTGACCTCCCCCGTGCAGCCGAGTGCCTGGGACATGTCGGCGGGGCCCAGGAAGAGCATGTCTACGCCGTCGATCGCGGCGATCTGGTCCACTTCGTCCAGGGCACCCAGGGTCTCGATCTGGATGGCCACGAAGTTTTCCCGGTTGGCGTCCCGGGTGAACTCGGCCAGGGGCTTGAAGGTGTAGCGGGCGTCGAAGCCGCTGCTGTTGAGCCCCCGATCGCCGCGGGGGGCGAACTTGCACCAACGGACAAACTCCTCGGCCTCGGCGGCCGAGCTGAGCCGCGCGGCCATCACCCCGTCGGCGCCCGCTTCCAGATTCTGGGTCACCTGCGAGTAACCGGTCGGGGCCATGCGGATGATCATCCCCAGCCGGTTTGCCCGGGCAGAGGCCGAGGCCAGTTGGACCTGCGGCACCGTCATCCCCCCGTGCTCTTGATCCAACCAGAGGCCGTCGAAGCCGCCGGCGAAGCCAAGCACGTCGAAGACGACCGGGTGGACGATTCGACTGACGGAGAAGACGCGCAACACGCGATCCGTTGCCAAGAGCTCCTGGAAGATGCGTGACATGGCAGATTCCTCGCGCCTGGTCGGTGGGGGACGTTGGCTGGCAGTCTGGCGCCAATCTCTCGCCCCGTCAAGTGGCCGCAAGAGCGGCGCGGATCGCCGTCTTGAGGGTTGCCGAGAAACAACTTCGCACTTATGGAGAGCAGCCCCGCCCGGGAGGACGGGGTTGGATCTGGCGGCACTCCAGCAACCCCGCCCTTCCGGGCGGGGCCATCAACAGACGCCGCAGTGGCACCTTGTTCCTCGACAAGCGCTTGCCGGTTACGAAGGCCGCGATGCGCCCGGCGGCAAAGCCCGCCCATTCGGGTGGGGCTGATGTCTTGGTTGCCGTCCGGGCCGCCGAGTGTCTGGCAGATTTGACCGATTCCACGTTTTTCGCGAACCTTTGTTGGCCGATAGGTGTCTATATGGTGGTGGTCCCTTGACACGGGCTGCCAATCGTGGCAGACTAAAAAAAGGGAGAAATTCCGGTTTTTCGATGAACAAAAACGGGCCCCTGCCCGAATAGTCTTTTTTCTGCCCTCTCAAACCGCGCAACGCGCAACGAAGGTGCTGCCATGCGTCGCCTGATTGCCTCGATCGCCGACACGATTACCACCGCCCTGGCCAAGTGCCGCAGTGGTAAGGACGTGATCATTCTGGCGACGCCCAGGTTGCCTGCGCCGAGATTTGCGCGGACTCTTCTGACATGGCTTACCGGCGGGATGCCGGTCGGATCGCAGGTGGTCGACGTGCGCCACGTGCAACCGGCCGTCGTCGTGGGCGGTGCGGCCCGGGTACGAAGGCATTTCTGCCTGCGTATGTTGCGGCCGCGCTGGCGCCGGATAGAGCCTCGCTCCGGAGCATCACTGGGCAAATTCTGAGGCCTCGCCGCCCGGAATTGAGTCTGCTCCACGACGCCCGCGCGACCCTCGGCCGAGCCGGCCCTTGACGGATGGCTCCTTGGCCGCTGGCGAAGCCTGCTCCCGGCACCCTTTCCTGTTCAGGCCCTTGTGGCCGGTTGGATTTTTCGGAGACAGAACCATGAACCCCAAGCAACTACAAACCACCCGCGAGGATACGGATCTGATCCGCTCGGTCCGCGCCGCGCAGCGCGGCGACCGGGAGGCCTTCGGCCGGCTGGTAGTGCGCTACGAGCGGGCGGTTTATGGCACTGCCTTTCGGCGGCTGGCGAACCACGCCGAGGCGAAGGAACTCTGTCAGGAGGTGTTCGTCCAGGCACTGCGGAAGATCCACCAGTTGCGCGATCCCCGCTGCTTCGGCGGATGGCTGCGGTCGATCGCCAGGCGGATGGCGATCAACCGGGCGATGCGGCGACCGCCGCTGGTGCTCGGCCAGCCGGAGTCGTTCGAGGCCACCTGCGTAGAGCGGGAGACGCCGCTGGGAACCCTGCTGGCCCGGGAACGCGAGACCCAGGTCCACCTGGGGCTGGGGCGACTGCGGGCCATGGACCGCGACACCTTGGTGGCGTTTTACCTGGATGGCCGTTCGCTGGTGGAGATGAGCCGGAAGTTCGACTCGCCGGTCGGCACCATCAAGCGGCGGCTGCA
>CAZUAM010000050.1:0-4246 GCA_964618095.1 uncultured Planctomycetaceae bacterium
CCCGAGTGCAGGTAACCGATGTCGGGCATGGCGTCGACCACCCGCTCACCGTCGAGCTTCAACACCAGCCGCAGCGTGGTGTGCGTGGCCGGATGCTGGGGGCCCACGTTCATCGTCCACAGGTAGGGCTGCGGCTCGTCGTGGGCCAGGTTGCCGGAAGATGTGGCGGGGGTCAGGGGCATTCTTCAGTCCGGTGGGGAAACTTCTCTGCTACTTCGGGTATGCGTTGTTGGTTTGCTCCGGAAGTGGCCGGAGGCCGGATCATCCTTCGCCTCGTCTGATTACGGGTAAGTTATGCCGCTCGCCGCGGCCCTGCAAGGGATAGTCTTTCCGCAGCGGATGGGACTGAAACCCCTCCGGCAACACGATCCGCCGCAAGTCGGGATGGCCGGAGAAGCGGATGCCGAACAGGTCCCATACCTCGCGTTCCAGCCAGTTTGCGCCCTGCCACAAGTCAACCATCGAGGGAACCGTGGGCTGGGGATCGTTCAAAAAGGTCCGCACCGTGATCCGCTGGTTGGTCTCGGTGTTGGTCAACTGGTAGACCATCCCGAAGCGGTCCTTCGCACCGCGGTAATTCAGATAGTCAACGCAGGTGACGTCAATCAGCAGGTCGAAGCCAAGCTGCTCCTTCAGCTCCTTCATCACGTCGTGGATCGACCCCAACGGCACGACCACCCGCGTCTGGCCGCGAAATTCGCTGACGGCCAGATCCTGGAAGGCGGCCTTCAGGGCGTCGATTGTTCGGGGTCCGGTCATGCGCCGATCATCCGTTGCCAAGCGGCAAGCCGCGCCTAGTCCTGTAACGCTCGTTTGGGAAGTTGCAGCGCCGGGGCGTCGAACTCGCGGCACCACGCGGTCCCCTCCCGTTGGATCTTCTCTTGCAGGTCGATGATCGACTGGATCAGTTGTTCGGGTCGGGGGGGACAGCCGGGGACGTAGACGTCGACCGGGATGAAGCGGTCGATTCCCTGCACCACGCTGTAGGTGTCGAACACCCCGCCGGTCGAGCAGCAGGCCCCCATCGAGATGCACCATTTCGGTTCGTGCATTTGCTGCCAGATCCGCTGGAGGACGGGCATCATCTTCATGACCACCCGGCCAGCCACGATCAGCAGATCGCACTGCCGGGGGCTGAAGCGGAAGACCTCGGCCCCGAACCGCGCGATGTCGTTGCGGCTGGCGCCGGTGGCCATTAGTTCGATCCCGCAACAAGCCGTGGCATAGGGCATGGGCCACAGGCTGTTCTTGCGACACCAGCTTACCAGCTTGTCGAGGATGGTGATTCTTACGTTGTCGGGCAGTTCGTCTGTGGTCACCGCAAGCCCTCGTTACTCGTTTCTCCGCACGTCCAAGCCGGTCCCGCCAGGCTACCGGGCGGTGGTGCTAACGCCATCGAAAAACTCCCTTACGCCAATCGTAGATGAATCCCAAGGTCAGCAAGGCGATGAAGACCATCACTCCGGGGAAGACCAGGTGGCGGCTCTTGACGAGTTGCCTGCCGGCATCGGACTGCTCCAAGAATTCCACGGCCTTGGCCATTGCCGGAGTCGGGGCCGCCTCGGGGGTCTCCTGGGCGGCCGCCTCAGCCACCGGGGAGGCGGCCAGCCTGGCCGGCCAGGCCGTTACCGCCCAAGGGTAGAGGAACAACAACTCCACGTCGAAGACCAAGAACGCGATGGCCAACAGGTGGAACCGCACGTCGAACCGCCGCCGGGTGTCGTGGATCGGGTCCATCCCGCTTTCGTACGGCATCCGCTTCACCCGCCCCGGACGGCGCGGATTGAACAAGTTGCCCATCACCAGCAAGATGGCCGCCAGGCCAAGCACGCAGGCAATGAAGAGGAATATCGGAAGGATCGGAAGGTCCGTAACGTCCATCGATTCTCACCAGTTTTCCGCGCAACAGCCGACGTTTGCCACATTCTAGTAACGCCTCTGCGCGCGGTCAAGCCGGCCGGAGCACCGCTCAAAATATGGCCGCCTGAGGGTGGAAACCAGCTTCGCCAGAAAGGCCGGGGACCGCAGAAAACCACAAGGCACAAGCACAATAAGTACCCGGCAGAAACCGATATTGCCCGGTATTGCAGCCCCACCGATTGCCACTTCCCCGGGCGAACGCGCCCGCGAAGACCTCTCCAGGTATCGATCGCGGGAGCGGGGGACCGCCCTGATGGCAAGAACACGCGACTTCGCTTCAACTTGCGAAGCCTTTTCTTCCCGGGCCCAAGAAAACAGCCCTTCGCAGGCGGGGCAGAGACCTACGAAGGGCGTTGATATGAGGGAAACCCCTCATAAAACGTTATTATGCCAGAAGTCTCGACAATCTCAACCCCTCGTTCGGGGTAAATGATCCATTTTTTCCCCCTTCCTTTAGTCACAATTTACCCCCGGCCTTCCAAACCTCCTGCCGAGTCGGTTTTCTTGTGCGGCCGAGAGATTACAATAGGCGTGTTTGCCGAAGCGCGTCCCCCGGCGACAGAACGGCCTGTTCACCACCATCGCCCCCGGAGACGTTTCCCACAGTAGAGAAAGGAGACCGGCGGTGGAGCTCGACCCGGTTGAAACACTGGCCCAATTGGTGGCCATTCCCAGCGTCAATCCCATGGGACGTCCCGTCTCCGGACCGCCGTTCTACGAGGATCGGCTGACCGAGCACTTGGAGAAGGCCTTTCGCCGGTTGGGACTGTCGGTCGCCAGGCAACCGGTTGCACCGGGCCGGGAGAATCTCGTCGCCCGGCTCGACGGTGAGGTGCCGCCGGAACAAGGCGGGCGGGTGATCCTGCTGGACGCCCATCAGGATACCGTGCCGGTCGACGGTATGACGATCGAACCGTTTACACCCGCAGTCCGCCAGGGTCGGCTGTACGGCCGGGGCTCCTGCGACGCCAAGGGAGGGATGGCCGCCATGCTGGCCGCCGTTGCGCGACTGGCCGATCAGCGCCCGCCCGGAATGCCCACCATCCTGTTCAGTTGCACGGTGAACGAGGAGTACGGCTTCAGCGGCGCAGAGGCCTTGACGCAATCGTGGGCCGACCGATCGTCCGGGATTGCGGCTGGGCGGCCCGATGTGGCCCTGGTCGCCGAACCGACCGGTCTCAGCGTGGTGGTTGCCCACAAAGGCGTGGTCCGCTGGAAATGCCACACGTCCGGCCGCGCCGTCCACAGCGCACGGCCGGAGGCCGGCGAGAACGCAATCTACAAGATGGCCCACACTCTCGTGGCGATCGAGCAATACGCTCAAGAAGTAGTTGGCGACACGGCTTTTCACCGCCTCTGCGGGCCGGCCACGTTGAGCGTGGGTACGGTGCACGGCGGCCTGAGTGTCAACACGGTCCCCGACCGGTGCACCATCGAGATCGACTACCGACTGCCGCCGGGGGAACAACCGGAGGCGGCACGCCGCCGGCTGATCGACTATCTGGCCCGGGCCGCTGAACCGGGGCTTCCGCCCTGGCACGATCCGCCGTTTATGCAGGGCCTGGCCCTCTCGGACGATGCCAACGGTGCCTTGGCCGAGACGTTGTCGGGCCTGGTGCGTGAGGTGGTGGGCGATTGTCGGCAGGTGGGCGTGCCCTACGCCACCAATGCCGCCTTTTTCTCGGCTGCGGGAGTCCCCTCGGTGGTCTTCGGCCCCGGGATGCTCGAACAGGCCCACACCCCGGACGAATGGCTCCCGCTGGATCAGTTGGAGCAGGCCGCCGAGGTCTACTACCGGTTTCTGCGGACCTCGTGGTAGCGGCCGACTTCAGTGGCGGGTGAGACGTCAGTTCCGCGGCAACCGAGGGCTTCGGCGGTCGCCGGCACGGGGGCCCCCACGGGACGCAGCCCGTGGGCGTTTTGGGGCCAGTGAAGAATGCCGACCCTTCACCCGCAATCCCTGGCCCCTGCCGCCTGCCCCCTGATCCCCGCCCCCTGGATCAGAACGTATCCAGGATGAAGTGGTGGCCTTTATGATAGCGGCGGGCTTGCGGGTAGTAGTTGTGCCACTGCCGGTTGTAGACCGGGACCCGCATCTCGGGTGGATAGCGGAAGTAGAGGTCTTCACTGCTGCGGTAGTAGTCTGAACCCCAGAAGTTCTGCGGGTAGAAGACGTAAGGGTAGTGGTAGAAGCGATTCCAGTCCTGGGTGCTGTAGCTGTGGCCCCATTGGCGACCGAAGGCCTGCTGGGCCTGGGCATCGGCAACGCTGATCACCGCCACCAAAGCGGTGATGCATAACAGCACAAGGAAGGTTCGGCGGATCA